>JADFZC010000059.1 GCA_015232735.1 Oligoflexales bacterium
GGGATGAAAAGAGGGTTGGAAAGGTTCGCCCTGACGTCAGGTACCATTTGCTGGAGCTGGATCAGATCGTTTTCTCCGATCCTTTGGGGGCCGGAGAGTTTCTTCGGACACTTGTTTATGAAACTGATACTTCCTTCTATCCGGTGAAGATATACAAACATGCGGATGTGGACAAGGCTTTTCGTCTGATGTCTTCAGCAAGGCATATAGGAAAGATAGTAATAAAAAATAATTTCACCATAGAGAACACGGCAGGAAACCTTTCGGAAAAGCTTTCAGGGAAAGGAAGTTATCTTGTGACCGGAGGTTTTGGAAATCTGGGACTGAAAATATGCGCATTTCTGGTCTCAAAGGGTGCAGGCAGGGTTATTCTTGCCGGAAGGAAAGAGCCGTCCGGGGTACTCAGGAGATATGTCGATACCATGAAAAAAGATGGCTCTGACATCGAACTTTCGGTTTGCGATATAACAAAAGAGGCCCAGCTCAAAAAGACCCTGGCAAGGATTGTTAAAGAGGGCTATCCAATTAAAGGGGTGATTCACGCTGCGGGCGTGCGCGGAGAAGGACATATCGCAAATACGGGCATTAAGCATTTCAGGGAGGTTTTCGCTCCGAAGATCAAGGGGACGCTTAATTTGCTTAAGGTTCTTTCACTTGAGGAGATTGATTTCTTTATCTCCTTTTCGTCCGTATTATCGCTTATAGGTTCGCCGGGTGAATCCGCATACGTCTCGGCAAACAGTTTTCTGGATGCGCTGCCTTCGTCCCTTGAAAATCACGGGCATAAATTTATTACGATAAACTGGGGACCATGGGCAGGAGGAGGAATGGCAAGGGAGTTTTCCGGGTCAAGGTTTGCGCAAAGGGTTTTGCCTCCTATCAGCCCGCTGTTTGGCAGATATATTCTTGACAGTTCACCAAGTTTTAAAAGGCGAAGGCTGACATTTGCATTTGCCGACTGGCAGGAGCTGGGGCATTTTCTGCCCGAGACAGTTTCGTCTTTTTTCCTTGAGAGGGTTCTTGCCGGAAAAAGCCGTGGAGGGGAGCTTGAGAAGGAGAGTGCAAATTTTCTGGAAAGAATAAAGAACGCTTCGCTCGATGACAGAAGAACCATAATTGAGAGTGAGCTGAAAACCATTTTGGCTAATATTCTGGGACTTAGGAGCAAGGACGAGGTATCGTCGGAGGTTTCATTCATCGATCTCGGTCTTGACTCGCTTATGGCTCTCGACATGATAAAGAGCGTCGAATCCAGGGTGGGACGAACCATATCACCGACCATGATATATTCGTGCAAGAATGTGAATGAACTGACAAATTATATTATGTCCAGCTATCTGGCCGAGTCTTCAGCATCTTCCCATCTGGTTGAACTTGCAAAATCCTCCATATCTGACATCAGGGTATATCTGGTTCCTGACTTTTCAGGAACATACCAGAGATTTCAGGGGCTGGTCGGTGCGCTCAGGGAGAGGGTGTCGGTATACGGATTCAAGGCTTTTGACTTTCTTGACAAGGAGAAATCCGGATTATCGATAAGGGATATCATCGAGTATTACGCAAATGGGATACTTTCGCATTCGCCTAAAGGAAAAATTCCAGTGATAGGGTGGTCGCTGGGAGGGTTTATGGCATATGAGGTGGCTTGTTATCTTGAGGAAAGATCATATGATGTCTCGCTTCACCTCATCGACAGCAAGTGGGCTTTTTTGGATGATTATTCTGATTTCAAAAGCGAACCTGTAATGGCCTTCTGGTTTTTGCTGCAGATGAAACGTCAGTTTGGCATTGAGGGGGACTTCCGCCTGACAGAGGCGTTCATGGAAAGGGATTTCGAAACACTCATTCTGAGAAAGGGCCGGCAAATGGGGGTGTTTTCCGATCTTGTCACGGATGAAATAGTTCTGGCTCACTGGAGAGTTTTCAAGTCGATAGGAAACGCTTTTATAGAATATGCTCCATCCATTTTTAATGGAGAGATGTTTCTGTATGTTCCTGACACATATTACAAATACAATGAATCTGTCGAGGAGATCCCGCAAAAATACAAGGATTTCCTTTTTCAGCTTCATGATGGCCGCATGGTTTCTTGGGAAAGATGTGCAAAGGGTTCGATAAAGGTTGTTACTTCTTCGGGCGATCATTTTTCGATGATTGAAAATCCTTATTCTGCCGGACTGGTTTCCAGGATTGTTGAAAACCTGAAAAACACGATAGAGCCTTTGGCAAATAAAAAAGTATCGAAACCGACCGATCAAGTGATTGGCGGTACCGGAGGATGTATGCCCAGTCAAATCCAATTTGCTAAAAAAGATAGATCTGCGAGCATGTGACCGTGATCAGGCAGGTATCAGATATTTCTGCCCCATTCAGCTTCAGTTGTGTGACTGTTCAATGGGACGGGGCCTTTGGCGTTATTGTTTTCAGGCTTTCCACGGTGGAATCCAGTTCTTTCCAATTTTTTATTATCAGATTGATTTTTTTTCTTAATTTTACAGCTTCAGGTTTCATGATAATGGCGTATCCTCCCTCGGATCCTTTCAGGTATCCCTTGTGTAGGCTGAAGAGTTTTTCATAATCGGAATGATAGGAGGCAAGAAGCGGATATCCGTATATCAAGACATCCACCGATTGTTTGTATAAGGAATCATACATTGATTTTTCGGTGTCAAGTATCCTTATAAATATTTTCGGATTTGACATTGAGAACTTCCTGCCGAATTCCAGTGAGAATGGCTCGTTCAGAATTGCGGTTTTTATCGAGCTTGAATTGAAGATGGCAGGAGTGCACTCGACCTTTTTATTGCAGAGAAGACCCAGCCCTGTGGTGATGTATGGATCTGAATAAATTACGTCGGTATTTTTCATGTTACCGCCTTGGATGATAGTATGCTGCAAGGCAAGATCTATTTTGTCTTCATCGATCAGCTGCAATAATCTGCCACGCTTTGCCAGAACCACAACGGTTTCGACGTTCAGCTGCTCAGCTATATATTTTCCAAGCTCGTATTCAATACCGCAATATTCCTCATTTTCCTGGTAAAACAGGATATTTTTGGTGTCGCTTGTATTTTCATATCCTATGAACAGTTTGCGTCTTTTAGCTATCCTGTCAATGACAGGGTCGGCATGGACGGACGTGTAAAGAACAAAAAATACCGAAATACAGCTTGCTATTTTAAATCCGGACATATTCGATCATTCCTGTTGCATTCGGTGTTAATGGTCAGAGCATTAGTCAAAATCTTTTGAAATAGGACAATTTGATTGAAATAATGCCATATTCACTTTTTTCCTGGTCAACGCTTCCTCGGTGATTTTCATAACCGATGCCGGCACCGGCCTCCTGATGGTTTCCTATTGACGATGATCCGTCGAAATTAATTCCATAGCCTCCCAGGCTGTAGCCGTCTTTCCCATCCTGAAAATAGGTTAAACTGCCTCCAGCATACCATTTTTGGGTTGAATAGAGCATGCCGCAGGTCAGATCTGTTGTATTCTTTAAGGAACTGGTATACGCCCTCAGATTGTGTATGACCGCTCCTGTCATAAAAATTCCGTTGTCTGCGGGTACAAGCGCGTCCAGCCTGGTATATCCGTCAAATCTAACCATATCCCTTTCAATGTTCTGTCGCCATTGAAGGACAAGTTCCATACCGGAATTGCCATACATGATGCTTGGGGAAATTATCTGCGCCATTGCCTCGTTTGTTTGCTGATATGTTCCATTAAGTTCCTGTGACGCATTAAGAAATAGAACATCAAAGCCCAGTCCGAAGTTTTGGCTGATAATGGATGCTGCATAGAGATCCGTTTCCTGACGATTATATTGAAGTTTGGCTGATCCGCTAGCCGTTTCGTATTTTTCACCTGTCTTGATGAGATCAATTGTGGCTCCCGCTCTGATTGCTCTCGGCAGGATGTAAAGTGCCGATCCAAAAAAATCTATTGTTGAACCATCGTTCTTTGTGCTCAAACCATTATCTTTTTCCTGGTGTTTTCCGGATTTTACGGATGGAGTAAGCTGTATGAACACATTCGGTTCGAAATATCTTAGTGAGAAAACGGCTGCCTTGTTATACCTGGGCAGCATATAGTCTGAGTAATCCACTATCCTTATTTTCCTATCCCTGGATTTTATTTTTTCCGCGGTCTGGAATCGGATGGACTTGTCTATTGACGGTTCTTCTTTTTTCGGTGGTATGACTTCTTTTCGTGAACCGTCTTTCATCTTCTTTCCGGTATCCTGCCCGGAGGTGTCAGTTTCATCGGAAAAAGTTTCTTTTCTGGCTGTCATGTCCTCTTTTTCACGAACCTTGTTTGATTTCTTTTTTATAGGGAAATCCAGAAGATAGTTGACATCAGCAATTTCCTTTTTTTCTTTCAATATATTTTCATATTGGTCACGATGATGCTCTTTAATGTCCTCCAAAGCGGCCTTTACGCTCTTTTTTTCCAAATTGGCAATTAATTCGGATAACTGGGGATTGAATATCGTAGCCATCTCCACAAGCGATGTCGATCTTACATAATCCAGCTCAGATCTGGTTGTCTTGTGAGTTGAGATTTTTCCGGATTCTTCCGGCATGGAGTCGGCATCATTTTTTGTCTGAGAGGCCGGCATTTCTGCACTGTATCCTTCCGGAATTTCGATTTCCTTGGCATTTGTTTTGGATTTTTGCCTTAAATAGACTTTGCCGCGAACAGCCGTTACTTTGGAAAATCCTGTATTTGAATCAGAAATCATATGGAAATCAGTACCCTTTACTACAACTTCGATTTCACCGGCATTTATCACTGTCCCGTTTCTGGGGCCACTTTTCTGGATGACTGCACGAAGAGTTCCGAAACTTAGATCAATAACAGGCTTGCCCTCGTTTTCTGCGGTCTTCCAGTTGATTTCATAAATTGCAGATGAAGAAACTGTAATTTGATCGCCATTGTTATAGGCGAGGCGGAGCATGGTTTCTTTTCCCGTGATGATTATGCTTCCTTTCAGGATGGGGGTGGCCAGAGCCAATTCTCTGATCTGGTAAAATTTTCCGTTATGAAGAATAAAAGTTCCTTCGTTTCCAATATTATCCCTGGGATTGACTAGAATTCTGGCTTTTCCGTAAAGGCGGGTGACTCTGGCAATTTGATTATCTTCCTCAGCGAAAAGAGCTGCTGAATATGCGAGTAACAGAAAAAGAAACCTTATGATGCTCCTTGAATTAATTGCTGGCGTAAAATACGCCATGGACAGGTCAGGCACATGGTTCTCAACTTTAGAGTCTCTAATGCGCAGGAAGCACTCCTTATCGATCCTCCCCGGAGAAAATTGAAAATGATTTTTCTCCCAGCAATGGATCCATGTCGTTGTCGGAGAAAGATATGTATTTATGACAAATATTCTAACAGATACCTGTAAGAAATGGGTACCGGTTTTTTGAATTTCAGCGACCCCTTTCGTCATGCAGGAGGAATTGAAGCATATCTTTTGGCTATTTGGAAAAAGTGTAAAAACACCTTGTAATTCAAATCAATACGGACAGCAGAGGCTTGTGTCTTTTATTTCGAATATTCTAACCGTTATAATGATGTGATACTTTTGATATAATCAGTTTGTAGCGCGTTTCGCGCCAAAAACGTGTCCTGGCAATCGAAGAAAAGCTCAGGATCTGGCAGCGCCATGTTGATATTCCGGGATGTATCCTGATGAGCGAAGCGAATATGGGATCTGACAAAAGCATATAAAAGAAGAGAGGGATCAGTATGGAAAAGATTGACAAGGTCTTGATTGTTGATAACCAGGAAGCTAATCTTCTATTCCTCGAGGTCTTGCTGAGAGACATGGGCTTTTCAAATGTTTTCAAGGCAAAAACAGCTGATGAGGGACTCGTGATAGTAGAATCCGAGGTAATCCAGTTTATAGTGGCGGCCTGGGAACTTAACGCCGGCATGTCTGGAACCTTGTTTATTCAGAAGGCCAAGGCCAAGAGAAAAAGAAAGTATCTTCCTTTTGTCATATATTCCAAAAAAATGACTGAAGAGGATATACGCCTTACCAAGGAACTTGGTTTTCAGGACATTCTTGGAATGCCTTTCGACAAGGAGAAGGCGAAAAAAATGTTTCAGGAAGTTGTGGATCGTGAAATGAATCTGGATCCACTGGAAACAAAGTTGAGGAAAATTGAGAATCTTCTTTTTGATGACAAGCCTGAGGAGGCCATTAAACTTTTTTCATCGAGTCTTTTCAAGATAGGGCCAACATTGTCGAGGGTATACACCCTTGTTGCCGAGAATTATTTCAGGCTTGGAAAATATGATAAATGTGAAGAGAACATTGCAAATGCCCTTAAAACGGAAAAAGACTACTATCCCGCCATGCAGTTAAAGGCCCAGCTTCTTTCAAAGCAGGAGAAGCACGATGAGGCAATAAAGATTTTTGAGGAACTCGCGATGAGTACTCCCAAGAATCTTACGACCAAGGTCGGGCTTGGACAGGCATATGTCTGCGCTGATAAGCTCGATGATGCACAAAAGGTATTTGATGGGGTCATACAGGTAGATAACACGAACCAAAATGCAAAAGACGGACTTGCCTCGGTGGCCGTAGTAAAGGGTGATCTCAATCTCGCATCCAAGTTGATTGCCGAAACGGATAATGGGAACGATATGGCAAGGTTTCTCAATAGCGTTGCTATTGGCAAGGTCACCAAGGGGGAACTGGAAGAGGGGATAAAGATATACAACAATGCCATAAGTCTTTTGGCGGATAAGGCGAAAATAGCAAGGCTTTATTATAATGTCGGTCTTGCTTACAGGAAAAAGGGAGATACGGAAAAAAGCTTTCAGGAACTCACAAAAAGCTATGTTGCCGAGCCATCTTTCGAGAAAGCATATTCCAGCATAGCAAGGGCTGTGGGTGAAATGAAGGAACAGGGCATAACTCCGGATAAAACGCTTGTGAAAAGCGTCAAGTCTGCAAGGGAGCAGTATAAGGCCGAGCAGCCTCAGATGGTCGGTGGTGATGGTACGGCCACTGCTACGCAGCCTTTAAAAAAGGAGAAAGCTGCAAAGGCGGAGAAACCTGCAAAAACGGATAAGGCGGAAGATGACGAAAATTCATGGCAATCGATAGCATCTGACGATCTTGAGGAGGAGATCTTGGATAGCGGGGCTGAAGATGAGGAGGGCGGCTCGAAGGCTTCCTGACTGACCCACCAGATTTCCCTGCATACTGTTTTGACGAAACACTTTCTTAATATTAATACATATAAATCAGGATGTTATGTCTCGATGCCGCTTTTGGCCCGGATCATGGGCGCAAGGAGCGTCAACACAATGAGCGGAATCAGGCGGGAATATGTCAGTAACATGCTGGAAATATTACAATAAAAAACCCCAAAAATTGGTTTTTTTCTTGCATCTTTTTTAATATGAGGCATTCACAGTTGAACCGTTTTTCGGGGTTTTGAAGATGACGTCCAGGCAACTTAGCAGCATAAACCATTTTGCGTTATTTTTCCTTTTGGCGACGCTGATAATAGGATGCGGACTTTTCTACAAGTATGCAATCAGATCTCCATCCATGCCCTCAAAAAAAGCAAGACATGCCCATTTTATGAAAAGCAGGATCATTGAAAAAAATCGTCTTCCCAAGTTGAAGTCTCTCCAAAGAGAGGAGCTGTGGGCGAAAAAACTTGAAAAGAAAATAAATGGTGAAGCGAAGGAGAAGGAAGTGGAGCTTCTTTTCCTGGGCGATTCCATTACCAGAGGGTGGATTTATTCCCCAAGCTGGAAAGAGTACTATGGGACTCGTCATCCTCTTAATGCGGGAATTTCCGCTGACCGCGTGGAGCATGTTCTCTTTCGCGCACAAAATGGCCTTTTTGAACATATCAAACCAAAGCTGGTTGTCCTTCTTATCGGTATCAATAATATGGGACTAAACAAGGATATTGAGATCGCCGGCGGAATACGTCAGATAATCGATGAGATAAGAGAGAGAACTCCCGGGACAAAGGTCCTTGTGATGGGCATTTTCCCGTCGGGAGAACGTCCGGGTACAAAGATAAGGAAAAAGATTGCCTCTGTAAATTCATTGATAAATGGTTTCAGGGATGACAGGAACATTTTTTATATGGATATAGGAGATAAACTGACAACATCAAAAGGCTATATTTCAAAGGCAATAATGCATGATTATCTTCATCTGACAAATGCTGGTTATAAAATCTACGCAGAGGCGGTGGAAAGCAAAATCCAGGACATCCTGGAAGAGGGCAGACAGATGGCTCTTAAGGGAAGCCATGGTGCATATGCCTATAATGAATAATGACTACTATTCGGCCAGGGTCCAGTTACCTGACCGCAGAGATGCGGGTATAAGCAGGTACGGCGTTAGCCTTGAAGCAAGGAGTCTCAGTTGCCGGGTTTCCAAAGATCAGAGATTGCTTCAGGGTGAAATCTCAAAACTTATCGCCAACCGTTATTGCACATTAAACTTCACATAATCGAACCAGGCATAATTGGGTTTATAGTTCCAATATCCTCCGGCCCACTCACCGCCTCCAATGAAATTCCAGTGATTCAGTATGATAAAGGTGGGTTTGTCGGGAACATCGCCATATGTTCGATAGACTTCCCGTCCATCAATGTACCAGGCGATTGAATCAGCAGCCCAGAGAAATCCATATTTGTGATACTCTGCACTTGGATCAAAAGGGAGGCCATATATTTTTTCGTATCCTTTCACGCCATCGTGGTAGTAAGTAAATTGCACGACAGGCTTGCCATCGACGTAACGGTCTCCCAATATTTCAATATCAATTTCATCCCAACTTGTGCCGTAGGAAGGTCCTGTATAGGCAAAAAATCCGGTTACAATGCCTGGTTTCCTTTGCACCTTCATGTTAATTTCATAATAGCCGTAACCAAAACGATCCTTCGTGCGCATCTCACCGCAATACGATTTTTCATTTGAGGTACTTACCGATAACTGCATGGCTGATCCATCGATATTTCTGGCATTCGCGGCATTCCAGGTACATCCGAACGTGCCATTATTGGACCAATTTGAGGAAATAACCCAATTGTCATTGTTCTCAAATGGTTCCCACCAATCCCAATAAATTTGTGCGGCATGGGCTTTGGATAAAAAGCTTAATCCAAGAATCATCGTTATTGGAAAAAAAGATGAAGCTATACCTTTGAATTTCACTGAAAACCCCTTTTTGTCTGAAACAATTCTCAAGTATTTTTTGACTCAACAGCTGTTTCGTATCAGTTTGACCAGTAATTTTTCAGGCGGAGAATAATTCACCTCAAAAGAAATTGTCAATAAATCACCCATGCAAAATCAGCTCACATTGTTAAAGTCAAGGCATATTGGATGTTCCGATTACCCCCAAAAAAAAACCAAAATTTTACCTTCATTTTTCATATTATTGACAAGAATTCAGACTGCAAGGTATAGCTTTCTTTAAAAAATATCTCTTTTCAACCAGGGGGATCAAAATCATGTCGGCATTCATCAAGTTTAAGGAAACCTCGTCATTCAGGGCGAGGTCCTTCAAGCTAACCAAAATCAGGAGAGGTTTAAAGCCTCTCCTGACTGGACACCCGGTCCTTCAGGGCCGGGTTTATTAAAAAATGGATTAGGCTTGCCATAATGGCGGTTGGAGAATGGATGATATTCCAGCTTCCCTACTTAAGATAACTGTAAATAAAACCTTCGCGTGGCCGATTTGAAGTGAATTTTTTAATAACAGAGATGACTGGATAAAAAAAATTTAAATATCAAAAGGAAAAAGTCGGGCTTTATTGACCGTGCACTCAAAGAAATTTCCAGTCTGTTTGTCTGACTCCGGAAATTCGGCTGCAAAAGTCCGTGAACGCCCGGAAGGTATAATCCCGTTGTATCTGTTCAGTTTATGGTCAAATAACACTGAGTATCCATCGCTGTCCGGTTCCGGTTGAAACTGGTTTTCATTTTTATCAGTCAGGGTGTAACTGAACGGGCAGGTTATTTTCCATGTGAAGACATCTATTGAAAGATCATTTGAAAGCGTAATTGAAGCTTTGTTTTTTGAAATTGTCTTCTGTTTCAGATGGAGATGTTCTTTTGATGGGAACATGATAGGGGTTGCATCGGTGTGAAAACCTGGATTTTCAGAGACCCACGGGGAACCTGTTTTTTGATCTGTTGGCGTTTCGTAAGGAGATGTTCCATCAATATTTCCGCCCTTGTCGCCATTTTCTTCTCTAAAGTTTTTTATTGTTGCGGCTATCCAGGGAATTTGGCTTTTTATCGCGGTGTAAATTCCCGGATTCTGCTTTTGTGCGCATCCCACACCCCAGCTGACAATTCCAATTAAATGGTACCTGTTTCTTTTTCCCTTAATAAAGAGCGGTCCTCCGGAATCCCCATGGCAGGAATCCACGCCTCCCCGTGTGAGGTTTCCGGCACAGATCTGAGTTTCATCTATGTCATCATAACCTTGAGTGTTGATGCATCTGTCCGTCGTTATGATAGGAACCTCGGCTTCTCTCATCCCGTCGGTCAAAAGGAGACCCAGGGACGATGCATTTCCGAAGCCTATAACCTTTGCTTTCTTTGGAAGATCCTCATATACTTTCATGTCATTAATAATGATATTTGATTCATGGACTATAGATGCATCCTGGCTTTCCAGAAAGATGAGGGCAATGTCGTTTTTTTGCGCAGGATCATAGATGTCAAAGTTTTCGTTAATGACGATTGCAGCTACTTTCCTTTTGGAATCTGGATTGAAAGCGCTTCTTCTTTGGGCACCCTTGTAGACGTCGATCCATTCGATAAAACAAGAGAAATTCTTGCAAAATTTTTGGAGGACCACAAG
>JADFZC010000060.1:0-6546 GCA_015232735.1 Oligoflexales bacterium
CTCACGTGGGTCTGTAGGGGGGCGGGGGAGCAATCCCCTAGCTCTACCTGGAGAGCGGGAGAAGAGAGGTTATACAGGTTTACTCGGCGGTTTTCATACAGGTCAGCCCCTTTATCTCACTTGACTTTTATAAGAGTCACAAAGCACTTCCATGCCTTTTAAATGATTCTGATATTGCTTAATGTTCGAATTTTCTTTACAATGTCTATTATAAGAGTCATAAGGGCATTTTAAGCCTCTTATAATAGGCAAATTGAGGACTATTCATGTCAAAAAAAAAGATCAGAACCTATTCCAATTACACAAAAGCGGCCAGCACTTTGTTGAGTCAACTTATAAAGTTGGGTCGCAAACAAAAAAGTTGGACCGAGTCTGAACTTGCAAAGAGAGCTGGAATTACCCGGGCCACGCTTCAGAGAATAGAAAAAGGCGATTTGAAATGCGAAATAGGACTGGTCTTTGAAGTGGCCATGCTGGTTGGAATCAAGTTTTTTCATGAAGATTTGCCGGCTTTGACGACTGAAATCCATCGTATTAGCGATACTATTGCTCTCCTCCCAAAGAGCGTACGTAAGCGGGAACCAGGAAATTTCGATGAAAACTTTTAAAGATGCTTTTGTATGGGTGTGGCTGCCTGGAAAATTGGATCCGATTGTTGCAGGCAAGCTCACGAGAAATGGATCGTTTATATTATTCAACTATGGAAGAAGCTACTTGCAGAACCATGAAGCGATTCCGCTTTTTGATGAGGAGTTGCCACTCAAACCAGGCATCATTGAGCCATTAAAAGGCCTCTCCATTGCAGGATGCATCCGGGACGCTTCTCCTGATGCCTGGGGAAGGCGTGCGATCATTTACCTGAAATTTGGGATTAAGGGCGCTTATACCGAAACTGCGATGCTTGATGAATTAACATATCTTCTGGAATCAAATTCGGATCGTATCGGTGGCCTGGACTTCCAGCTGTCAGCGACTGATTATGAACCACGTTTCAATGACAACGGCAATTTGGAAGAACTTTTGGAGTCCGCGCAAAGAATGGAAAAAGGTATTCCACTTTCGCCGAATCTTGCTCTTGCACTTCAGCATGGAACATCCATTGGCGGCGCACGCCCCAAAGCTTCCCTTGATGCTGAAAACAGAAAATATTTGGCCAAATTTTCACTCCATTCCGATATATACAATGTAGTGAAAGCTGAATTTGCAGCTATGACCCTGGCAAGACTTGTCGGCCTCAATGTCGCTTCCGTTTCTCTGACAAAAGCATTGGGCAAGGATGTTCTTCTCGTCGAGAGATTTGATCGTGTTCGTTCAGAGGGAGGATGGCAAAGAAAGATCATGGTTTCCGCATTGACCATGCAAATCCTCGATGAAATGCTGGCCCGTTATGCCAGCTATCAGAGATTGGCCGAGATCATCCGGCAAAAATTTTCGGATCCGATTCCTACCTTGAGGGAACTTTTTGGGCGTATGGTGTTTAATGTATTGTGCGGTAACACAGACGACCATGCCCGCAACCATGCCGCTTTTTGGAACGGAAGAGAACTTGCTTTAACACCGGCTTTCGACATTTGCCCTCAAATGCGTGTTGTTGGAGGCGAAACCTCTCAAGCCATGTTGATATGCGACCAGGATCGCCGGAGTCGTGTAATGACTTGTCTGGATGCCGCACCAGCCTTCCTGTTGACACGGGAGGAGGCTTGCGGAATCATCAGTCATCAGATTAATGTCATGGAGGATAATTGGAGCGGGGTATGCGAAATGGCGGAACTGAGTAAAATGGAGGAAAACATGTTATGGAAGAACCTGTTCCTAAATCCCTTCGTTCTTCAAGGTTTTGAGGACTGATGTAGCTGCAAGAGCCGTTTTATGCTTGTTTACAATCATAACCGTTTGAAACATATGTGTTATTAGAAATCAATACGATTGATTCCCTATAAGCATATTCTTTAACATCAAATAGATGTCCAAGCAACCGATTGTGCTGCAGAATATATCGCAGTGGCGTCATCTCGGCCTGCAGATCGCCACACATTCATCACCTTTTGCCAAAGATAGTAGATCCAGAAGAAGGAAAATAAAAAATACTGCAAAAATGATGAATGATGCCAGAAGCCTGTTTCTCAGAAAAAAGGCCGGATGACCTGCGTTTTCCAGGCAGGCTTTGACGCTTGCACGTATGTTTGGAAGCGAATGGGTGCTGCATGTGAAAAGTCTTTTTGTCTCGTAGCCGTTTCGGAGCATCAGGTTTTTTAAAAGTGAAATATTATAAAGTCTTACATGAAAGGGCGCTGCAAGCGGCGTCCAAAATCGGCCAAACACCCAGTGCCCGAGGCTCCTTTGATTTGGGGTGATTATCACAAGTCTGCCCCCGGGAGTCAGAATTTCCCTGATTTTCTTAAGCATTTCATCCGGGAAAAGAAGATGTTCCAGCACATGTATAATAATGACGGCATCATATTTTTTATTGCTTTCGATTTTGCCCAGTTCTCCGCAAAAAACGGAAATTCCAAGTCCTCGCGCAACATCCGCCGCTTTGCTGTCGACCTCCTGGCCTGTGACCTTCCATCCCTGTCTTTTCAGTTTGATGAGGTTGCCGCCATTGCCGCAGCCTATTTCAAGAACCTCTGAAGGGGACATGTCATGAAGGAACAGAAGTTCGCGTTTTTTGTGCGATGGCAATTTTTTTAAAAGAAGCCTTGTGGATAGAATTGATGCGCCGAAGTCCGCAGGTTCTTTCGGGAGATCGTGCGTATAGTAACTTTTGTAGTATGAGTCCAGCTCCCTACGCGAGGGTATTGGAAAGATGAAGGCAAGCCCGCATCTTTTGTTTTTGCAGATATTGATTTTCCAGCGTCCTTCAAGACAGTCCGAGTGGTCCGCTACCGCATCATGGAGGACGTCGGACCGCTCATGGCATTCAGGGCAGATGCCGGCTGGTTCATTCCTTTTTCCGGCTGGTTCCCCCGGGGGGGTATATTCTTGCATTGCATGTCCCTCTTTTGGTGGTGCCATAATGATAGCGGCCGGTATCGTAATTGAATGACACAAAAGAATAATATTTAATACTCATTTTTTATGTATTTTCCGCAAGACTTATCAAGACGTCCACCCGGGAATATTTCTTTAAGCGCCGCCGCGTCGTCAGGATCGATCCTGCAATGGGGACCGTAGCAGACGGGGCTTCTGAAATCTATTTTTGCGCTGTCGATGGTAAGGGGATGGGGCGTGTATGCCGTTATGGTAAAGACCTTCAATATCCTGGTTTTCAGCGACGACTTCTCGGCGGTCATATCTGTTATCCGTTTCTGACAGCCGTCCATGAGACTTTCGGTATTTCTGATTTCATCCAAAAGTGTCCTGAAAGCCAGCGATTTGTCCTTTATCAGAGTATCAAGCTCTGGATTTTCCGTTACGGTATGGGATTCACTTTCGAGTTTTTGAAGTTCAGTTTTGTCCTTTTCCTTTTTCTTCTTCAAATTGGAGATCTTTCGGGCGAGTATTTCCAGATTTTTTTTCTCCATGTCTATCTGTGTCGTCATATCGACATAAAGTCCGGCCACAGCGGCCCTGCACTCTTCCCTGTAATCCCTTTCCGCCGGAGGAACGATTGTGGTTTTTACGGATCTTTTTTTGTTCAAATTTTGAAAAAGGGTCGATGAAGCCTTTGGGTCATTGGGTCCCTTGGTCTGGGCTCCGGAATTTTGCCCTGGGGGCGGACTGTCAGATTGGGATTTTTTCTTTTCGGATGAAGACTCGCCTGTTTGCGAAAGGACTGCTGTCAGGAACAAAATGGCTGTTTTTTTCTGATTCATGTGGGTTTATCTTCCCCTGCAAGTTTGTGGACGCTGCCTACACTTATGGAAAGCATCCTTGCTATCTCCCTCATGCTTTTTCCCTCTTTTCGAAGTCGTATGACCGTATTTCTGTGGTCGTCATCCAGCTTTTGAGGCGGTCCAAGCCGCACGCCGCGTTTTCTGGCGGCACTTAATCCGGAGAGGATTCTGGTGACGATGGTGTCGCGCTCTATCTCGGCAATCTCCGCAAAGGCTGACAGGAGCGTTCTTCGAAATGGATTTTCATGTCCAAGGTTCAGTGCCGGCTGGGTTATTGAAATGAAAGCGACTCCAAACTCGTCGAGTTCGAGCAGTGTTCTTATCGCGTGGGTAGCGTGGCGGCTGAACCTGTCAAGCCTGTAAACCACGATGGTATCTATCTCCCTGTTATAGGCTGATTTAAGCATCTCGTCATAGGCGGGTCTGTTTTTAAGCTTTCCTGAAAAGCCTTCATCGCTGTATTCGCGCAAGGAGAGCGGTTTTTTTTCGGGAGGCAGGCTGTTCAGCCATTTTTCCACAGCATTTTTCTGGCTTGAAAGATCCTGTCTGTCGGTCGAGACCCTGTAGTATACCGCGATATGTTTCATCTCTAAAAATCCGTAATTGGGTGGAGCCTATAGAGGGGATATGCGTATAAGAACAACCCCTTCTTTCACTATATTGTATTTTTCCTCAAAAAAACCGCCTTTCAGGGAGATCTCCTCTTTGTCGGGAGATGGGGATATGGTCATGGAGTCGCGCAGTGTTTTCCAGTCGCTTTCGGACATATCCCTCTTTTTTGGGGATCCCATGGATTTCCATCTGGCATATGAGTTGCCGTGATCCTGGTCCAGCCTGTAGATGGAGTATCTCCCCCGTTCAAACGGCATACCCTCAATTTTTAGATGCACCTGATCGCTTCCAGTCTTGTCATAGCCTCCGTTGTATATAAGCAAAGAAACATCATCTTCCCATTCCCCTTTTGTGGCGATTGCCCCCACTGGGATATCGTCGGAGGATATTTCTGTCTTGAGAATGGTTGATCCAAGCATGTCAAGCATTCGAAAGGCGTTGTACGGCGGTTTGTATATTCCCTCTCTGCTGATAAGTCCCATACATCCGATAAATGGGTATTCCTCACGATACGTCCCCTCCTCGAATATGTCCGACAGAACCCAATAGGTATAGGTTTTGGGAAACGGGATGCCTTTTTCATATGATATTCTTGCGATATCGGATATGACATTGACGACGAACGAGGCTCCCCTGAGAGTTTCCTGCGGCTGGGGATCGAGATTGAACTGCCAGGTCGGTCCCCATTCGGTATTCAGGATTTCCAGGTCCGGATACTCTTTGAACCTGCCGAGGATTTGAAATATCAGATCTGGCGACTCAACGTTGTCCTTGATCCAGTTCCAGGAGTGGAAAGATATGAAGTCTATTTTGGAATAATTCTCAGAGGGCGCAGTTTCAACTGTGCGGACAAATTTCAGAAGATCATCTATTTTTGAGAATTTCCATGGGCCCGATGGGGTTGGGCCGCCGATCCGGATGCCTGGCCACGCCCTTTTTGCCCCTTTCAGCGTATGTTCATAGAGCTTGTGGTACTCTTCCTGTGTTCCGGACCAGAAAGATTCAAGTTCAGGCTCATTCCAGACCTCGAAATACCATTTTTCAATCTCACCTTCACCGTATCTGGATTTGTAGTGGGAGACCATCCGGTAGATCAGATCTTCCCAGATCTGGAAATTTTTTGGCGGGGATATGTGCTGTTTCCACTTGAAAACTGTTTTGCTTTTATCTTTTGCGAGATCCTCGGGCATGCTGCCGAACTCCACAATCGGTATTATGCCGAGCGAGATGAGAAAGTCGAATATTTCGTCAGAACGTTTGAAACTGTACTTCGGCTTTCCGGACGGCTCCCGGTAAATCATCATATCGTCGTGCAGGATTCCGTGAAATCTTATGTATTTCATTCCAAGGTTCCGAACCCCGTCTTCAACATGCTTTCGCAAGGCAGGATCAAACAGGAGCGAGGCATGTCCGATGCCAAATGAGTTCCAGAAATGAGGTAGGGATGAAACAGGCCGATCGGCCATCACCCTTATTGTTTTTTCCCTGGCGAAAGTTGTGCTGAAGAAGGGGATGATAATGGAAACGTAAATGAAAAGTAACCTTTTAAATATCAATGACGGTTTCATGGAAAATTATATTTCCTCCTTAAGCATGGGAATATTTCGATCCAACCCGCCGTCGGCGCTGAAAATCTGATCATCTGTTGCCATTTTGTAAACCGTTCCGTAGCTCAGACCAAGATCCTTTGATATCTTGCGGTAGCTGAATCCTGAAGCCCTCAGGGATCTGACTTTTTCCTGGTCAAGGGGGTTGATTTTCATCGGAGTTCCAAGTTTGACACCCCGTTTCTTAGCGGCATCGAGTCCCGACCTGACCCTTGTAATGATGGTATCCCTTTCTATTTCGGCGATCTCAGCGAAAGCCGCCAGCATTGTCCTTCTGAAAGGGTTGTCATGCCCCAGATTAAGGACGGGCTGGCTCACTGAAATGAAAGCCACGCCGGCCTCATCGAGCTGCACAAGTGTTTTTATCGCCTCGTTCGCGCTGCGGCTCATTCTGTCGAGTCTGTATACGACTATTGTATCGATCTGTTTTGAAAAAGCCGCCTTCAAAAGATTTTGATAGCCGGGACGGTTCAAGGTCTTTCCGGATATGC
>JADFZC010000060.1:6646-10851 GCA_015232735.1 Oligoflexales bacterium
GCCGCCTTCAAAAGATTTTGATAGCCGGGACGGTTCAAGGTCTTTCCGGATATGCCCTCATCTTTGAATATTTTGATGCTTTTTGGTTTTTTTTGCAGAGGAAGTTCGGAAATCCATCTCTCCACGGCATCGACCTGACTTGCCAGGTCCTGTTTGTCAGTTGAAACTCTATAATATACCCCAATCCTCATCATAACCCGAGCCTCCAGCGAAGCGGAACATAAATCAAATTTTAACATTTACGAAACATACAGAAAACAACCATTAATCTCAAATCGGGGTTTTCGGAGAAAGCGAAGCTGCTGCAAAATATCATTTTAAAGCCACTTCAGTCTGCTGTCTAAAGAATGCTCATACTGAAAAGACAGAATACCTGCCTTCGGCCTTATCAGACACTATATGAATATGCTTGGATCACCATTAAATCTCTTTGAAAGTTTTTTAATCTGCTCAGTAGTTAATTCGCGTTCCCCTCGCAAAATTCTTGAGACATGAGGTTGAGCTCCTATTTCGTCTTTCAAATCGGATTGCGTCAGTCCGTGTTGATCCATTAACTCCTGTAATATTTCAGCGGGACTAGATTTGGTAATCTTAAATTTACTATCTTCATACTCTTTTAAAAAAACCTTTAAAAGCCGGATAAAAAGATTAATTCCATCTTTTTTTTGATTGCTCATGCAACTCTCATTCTTCTTGAGAAATATGAGGCTCATCAATATATCTTAAACTTAAACATATTGATGCTGTTTCGTAGTCGAAATAGGCCCAACAGGATATTTACTCAATAAAAAGAGATAGAACTTGTTCTCCTCATTAAAATAGGGATTTTTGTCGGGGGAGATATTTAATGTTATTTTCTCCGCTGTATTCATTATTTTCTTCTCCATTTATCTTTATCATACTCTCTGTGCGTTAACACATATTCCACAACGGCCATCTGTTCTTTATAGTCAATTAACACGATTAGTCTGAAATTATCATCAATATCAAAAACTGTTTTTAAAATAATCCCATCACAAGGATTTGTTTTCCCGGGAAGATAATCTGTAATATATTGAAATAATTACTTTAAATACGGCAAAAAAAGTCGGCGTAACCTTATTACGAGTAACTTAACTATTCATGTAAAAAGCCCCATATTTCTCTCCAATACTATGACATCATAGAAAAATATTTTTATATTTTGATGTTGAAAAGGCCTTTTGAAAATCTTTTGAATAACCTTCGGTTACAAATTGATGTGGGACTTTTTACATTAATAGTTAAGTTACCCGTTGTGGGGAAATATTAAGCTTAAAGATTGAAGCCTCCGTATTTAGCTAGGTAATATTACCCATGCATCTTCTAAAACCCTTTACCAGTGGCCTTTTCGTTGACCGGTTATCTTCCTTAAGGTACAAAACATTTACCTATTATTAATTAAAAAGGATTTTTATGAGGCCCCTTATTTTTATTATTTCTCTATGTTTTTTCGTTGGATGCGGAGGTTTTCTTCAAAAGAAAAAAAGTCATAAAGATGATCCTGCCGACAATAAAAGCCCTGGAGGCCTGGCTCTCGGTGACCCCGCCAGGCCTATGGATGGCCAGTGGGAGATGGAAAGTTTTGAATGTTATGATGGTGGATCCATTCTTTTGACTGAAGCTCAGAAAAAAGGAAGAAAGGCTTCCTATAGTATTAAAGATAATGTTGGGGAGTTTTT
The DNA here is from genome assembly GCA_015232735.1 of Oligoflexales bacterium. Next base: position 8,347 of record JADFZC010000060.1, read on the forward strand.
CGGAGAATATGTTGATACCGAGGTTGGTCTTTCCGATTGCGATATCCTGAAGCTAAAAATTCCTGTCAGCATAACTCTACTTGAGTCAAACAGGCTCGTTATTCATCAAAAAATCGGCCAGGGAGACTGCTATCCAGTCAGTGGTACGATGGTCTCATATCCATCCGATGATGGGGACAAAATTTTCTCTTATTTAAGAGAAGATAACACTCTCGTTCTCAAGCAGGAAAGTGGTTGGGAAAAGGTTTGTTCTAATAGAAAGACGCTCTATAAATTTAAAAGAAAACAATAAATATAAAGAGGTATGCTTGTGATAAGTTATCCCAACGATATTAAAAGATTAGCTGTTATTCCCATTATATTCAATCTAATATCATGCAGCGAATCAAGCAGTCTTTCAAATCTTAAAATGGAAGTTAACGCAGACAATCTAAAACCAAAACCGGAAATAGATGAGGGTTATGATTCTGACTCCTCTACTTTTTTAGTTAATCGGTGCTTAACTGGAAAAATCTATTTTGGTGGGGAACCTAAGTCCGAGCAGTCCTACGAACAAGAAATGTCAATGAATAGTATCCTCGACAAAATAAATGGAAAAATATCGGCCTCTGCCAAATATGGCTTAATGAAAGCCTCGATGAATGCCGAATATGCTGCTTCTCTATCATCATCAGACTATGCCTTTACGCTAAATTATTGGTATGTGGGAAATCATCTTAGCAAGATGGTGGGTGAACCTCTTGTTTTAACTGATAAGGGAAAACTTCTTATAGAGCCGACTTCAAATGGGGATCTCAGGGCAGCAATGAACTGGAGGTACACATGCGGTGACGAATTTGTGAAGCAGGTTGATTACGGTTCATCTCTCTTTGTCTCTATTCGATTTGTTTTCCAAAACAAAGAAGATGCTAAAAATTTTAAAATGAATGCCAAATTTAATTGGGGAACAGGAAATGCCGATGGGAGTTTTGAAAGAGTTTCTAAGGAGGTAATTAAGCGATCAAAAGTCGTTATTAAAGCGTTTCAACTTGGTGGCCAGGAGGAGAAAATTTCTCATCTCTTATCTGATAGCGTTGTTGACTGTAGCCTTGAAAATAAACAGGCATGCAAAGAAACACTTGATAAAATTTTTGAGTATGTCAGAACAGATTTTCCGTCACAATTTGGTCAGATCTCAGAAGACAACGAAAATGGTTGGGCAAGAAGGAGCTATATAACGTATCCTTATAAAAGGATCGCCGTTGTAAGCGAGGGAAAACTTGTTAGCCTGGAACCTAGCCCCCTTAGTAGGCAAACATTAGAAGCAATTGAATCGGCTAATAAAAATTTAACAGATAAGTATGTAACCGAGTCTAAACATAAACAAAGAGCCCAGGAAATTAAAGACGAGTTCCAGTATACGATAGATCAGATCCGTATATCGGAAGTTAATGATATTCTATCAAAAAGTTCTCGTAACCTTAATAAGATTATATCCGCAGCAAGCACATGTTGGACTAATCCTGATGAATGCCAATACGTTTCAAATCCAGTATTAGAGACTTATGATGCAAGTAAATTAGATATTCAGCCCCCGCCTTCCCCACCACCTCCTCAGCTTCCTGCTGTAAGACTGGAGGCCCCGTCGCAAGACATTTTAGGTCAATACAGGTTCAGTTTTCTAGATGTCAATAATGTCGCGTGGGCCTGGGCAAATAGAAATGCTTCGGATTATTGTAGAGGGCAATTTGGCTACACTGGCGGTTTTTTCACAGGCTATCAAAAAGAGGTTAATAAGGTTGTCGTCTGTTTTCAGTCGGACACCTGGAGTGGAGATTATACCACATACCAAACCCTCCAAACTATTGGTGCTGCGACCTCATCATTAGATGCGATGGACTGGCTTTCTGGAGCACGTTATGCAAGCACAGCATGCAAAGGAAAAGGTTTTCATACTGGAGTGTTCAGTGGCGAATATAATAATGAGATGTTTTCAATCAAATGCCTGAATTCGGCACATGCCTTTTATTATTCTCTAACCCCCGCCAGTTGGAAAAACCTGGGAACAAATGAAATCCCCTCATGTAATCTAGGGGTGGATTCTTGGGCAAAGGCAGCAAGAGCAATAAATTTATTCTGCTGGTCATCAGGCTATCTGGGGGGCTTTTTTGATGGCAATTTTTACAACTGCAACTTTGGAGCTTACTGCATTAAATGAAAAAAAGTCTCTTTTTAGGGTCAGGTTAGATATAGAGAAAAATTGAACGATCCTTTAAAGCTCTTGTCCAATAAGTGTTTGTGTCGATTAAGACGAGGGTTGTTGCCAACCCTCGTCTTAATCGACAACGTGTAGGAAGTTGAAATGCCGGGAATACGCAAAAAGACGACGAGAATTGACGTGAATATTGGCAAGGTAATGGTTCATGGTGGTATCGTCGAGGAAGAACATTTACCATTTTCCTTTGTCCATTAGTAACTTGGGCCTACAGCACTCTCTTTTCAAAACCTGAACAGTAAAATACAATT
>JADFZC010000757.1 GCA_015232735.1 Oligoflexales bacterium
GAGGAGTAGTTGTCAAATTCTATCTCAAAGCGGGCAAAGTCCCTTAAATGCGCCTTGTGAGATCTGGCGATCAGCTCTTCGGGGGTAATCCCCTCTTTTTTGGCCGCTACCATGATTGGAGAACCATGTGTATCGTCCGCACAGATATAGTGGCATTCGTGGCCGCGCATTTTTTGAAACCGGACCCAGAAATCGACCATGGAATACTCTACAAGATGGCCTAGATGGATATCCCCGTTTGCATACGGCAGACCTGCTGTAACAATCATTTTTCTTTTTTTATTCATACCTTTGGGTCCTGTTTTTAAAAATTGAACTGAAAGCAAGTATATACAGGATTTTTCAATAATCATCAAGACGCTCCCTGACTCGAGGGCTGTTTCAAAAAACGGGTATCCTAATGTTAAAACAAATAGAGGAAGTCATAATCGCTGGATGCCGCGATTTGTTCCGGGAAGGCAGGATGATCACTTTTTTGTTGATATGCTCAAATCGGGTAGTCTAAATTCCATCAGATTTTTTCGATCACGGCTAGGAATGATATGAAACGGTTGTCTACAGTTATAAACAGCAATTTGAATGGGTTAAGGCTTGATTCAGCCATAGCCGCAGCAGATTTGGGACTTTCGAGGGGCAGGGCGCGAGCCATAATAAATCTTGGCGGAGTTTATCTGAATGGTAAAAGGGTCAGAATAGCATCCCGAAAGGTGTCCTCGGGAGATAAGATTGTTGTGGAACATGAAGATCCGGGTTTTGTGAATGGTTATGACAAGGCGGCAGATTTCAAGGATGAAGATATACTTTTGATAACAAATGACTTTCTGGCAATAAACAAGCCTCCGAATCTGCCTTCCCAGCCGACAAGGACCCAGGCTGTGAATCATGTCTTGTCTTCTCTGGAAAGATATTTTCAGGGGAGGTCTGAAAAACCGAAAAGGATGATTTTGATCCACAGGCTTGATGCGGGGACGAGCGGGGTTGTTTTGATAGCTGCAAACGGGAGCAGCGCAGGATGGCTGACGGAACTGTTTAAAACACAGGAGGTTTTGAAGAAGTATCATGCTGTTGTCAGGGGTATTCCAGACAGGGATGCTTTTTGTGTTTCATGCAGGCTGTCCGTGAATAACAAAGCTGGATTTGTCGATGTCGTGGAAAGCGGAGGGCAGGAGTCAATTACTGAGTTCAGAGTAATTGAAAAATATCCTCGGCATGATATGGCGCTTGTCGAGGCTTTGCCGAGAAGCGGAAGGACACATCAGATACGGGTACATCTTGCGCATGTGGGTTATCCTGTTTTAGGCGACAGAAAATACGGAACATGTGAAACTGGTCATTTGCCTTGTTTCATCAAGGGTCTTATTACACATCCGTTTCTTCATGCAAGATTGATCTCCTTTATGCCGAAAGATGGCCGGGACAGGGTAGAGGTAGAGGCACCCTATCCAAAGGACTTCGAGGTTATGTTAAAGGATTTAAGGATACGGTGATGAAATGTCAACAGACTCTAGAGAAAACTCCCTCTGAACATGAGGGTTGCCTCTTTTTTGTGCGGTACCTTGGACAAGCCTTCCGAGCTGCATACCAGATATTCGAATGCATCAACTTTTTTGGTATAGGTGTGCCCGCCCTTTTCTATTTTTTTTGTCTTCTGCGGTCTTCCGACGATAACGCTTTTTTCCTGGAAGTGCAAATTCAGTGCCTTGGTCAGCGCCTTTGACGAAAATACATAAGATGCCGATTTCAGCTTGCTGCGGTCGATTTCCATCAGATCATCAATTTTTATAAGTTCAGGCGGTCGATTCCACAAACCTTCGCTGTAACACCAGTCCCTGGTTCTTTGCAGCATTGGGCATGACTTATTGTGAGTGCATGGATAGACAGGATGGTAGCCTGCCTCTGTTAAAGATTCCCTGAACTCCATCGCTGACCGGCAAATCATTTGGTTTGCCGGTTCCAGTAGGAATACGAGTACTTTTTTATCTGATTGGGACAGCCTGCTGATCAAGCTGTAAAACAGGTCTTGAACTTTCTTTTTTTTACTGAGTTCGTTCCATACATAACCGAGTCCGAAAATGATGAGTTCATCAGGATCATTCCGCTCAAGATTCATTTTGAAAAGGGTTGAGAGAAAAACCTCAATTTTAATTTTTTTTGTACGTAACAAAGCAGTTGCTTCAAGAGCCTCATAACCGATTCTGGCAACATCCAGATAGGTTCCTATGTGGTCGATAAGATTTATTTCCAGATTGTTTTCAGGAATGGATGCTTTTCTCAAGAAGGAGAGAAAAGTCTGGCTCAACGCGGCAGTTCCGAAAACAAAAAAAAAAAATGTCAACTTCCCGCTGTTCTTTTTTAAAAAACCT
>JADFZC010000061.1 GCA_015232735.1 Oligoflexales bacterium
ATCAGGAGAGGTTTAAAGCCTCTCCTGATTCGACACCCGGTCCTTCAGGGCCGGATTTACCCCACGCCATACACACCCTTACCTTTGATCGACCAGCAGACTAAGCTCTTTGAGGAGAGGATCAAAATGGCTGTTTACATGTTTGTAAACCTTTTCGTTGAGTCTGTTGTAAACCTCCGTATTTTTGAAATTCGGCATGAAGTGATCGCTGACACGGACCATTCTGGCAATCGCCTCCTCGTATGAGGCAAAAGCCCCCACCGCCATCCCTGCGTTGATAACACAGCCGACAGACGCGCTGCCTTTCATCTGATTGCGATAGACTGGAACACCGAAAAGATCGGAGAAAATCTGCATGAAGGTGTCGCTGTTCGAGCCTCCTCCCGAGAGGATCAGTTTTTCCAGTTTGATATCAAGTTCGTCAAACATCTTATCCATATGGTTTTTAAGAGTGAAACCAATTCCTTCCATCATTGAACGATACATGTGCGCCCTGCCATGCCGCCCGTCAAAGCCGAACATGACCCCTTTTCGAAAAGTTGCCTCGCTGGGCGGCGCCCAGTCATGAATCGTGACGAGACCTTCGCAGCCTGCCGGAACCTTTCCTGCCTCGGAATTGAAATAGTCTTCGATCGACGTCCCGTTGTTCCTGGCATGGTCCACAATACCTGTGCCAAACTGTTCGCAAAACCAGCTGATGGTCCACATTCCGCGCCTGACCCCCATGCACTCGTACAGATAACGGCCGGGGATTGACGCCTGAAACGGCCAAAAATTTTTCGCATCCTTACGGTTTTCCTCGCCATGGATCATGGCGCCAATATAGGTGCCCAGGGATATCAGCGCCGTCCCCCTTGCAAGCGAACCGGAACCAAGCGCCTCCACAGCCTTGTCGTGGGCCGTGGCGACAACCGGCATACCGGCGGGAACACCGATCACTTTGGAAACCTCCTCTGTCACATACCCAAGAATCTCTCCCGGCTTAACCACGTCAAACAGCATCTCCCGCGGAATATTGCAGCTCCTGAACAGTTCAGGGTCCGTGCTCCAGGTCCAGGTATCATTGTCCATAGGCCACCATCCGATGTAGTTGGCGCAAGTGTCCTTGAACTGGGCTGTAAGACGATGGGTAATATATCCCGAAGTGGTCGTTACGTAGCCGACATTGCCATAAGCATCGATATGCTTATATGGGTCATTTAAGCGCCTGTCCATCCAGTTGATGACAGGATAGGCAAGCTCGCCATTTTTCCTTAAAAGAGCCCTGCAGCAGCGAATGATGCATATTCCCATCGCCAGTATGTCTTTTGGATCCCCTTTTACTTCATTTTTGAATTTGTGCATGACCTCCTGAAAGGCGAACTTGAGAGAATCCCAAAGATCGTCATCCGGATGCTCGGCCGCCAGCGGCACCGGGATTGCCAATTTGCGAAGGGCTTTCTTCCCCTCGCAAATGATGTTGCCGTTCAAATCGAATATGATCACCTTGGAACTTTGGGTTCCAACATCCACGCCCATCAAATACTTGTTTTTCATCCATCTCTCCTTTATTGAAAAAAATTGTGTTCATAAATGACTGTAATATATGATCAAAAATCAATTTTGTTTTCCAATCGTCCTGTCCACACAAATTCACTTGAATAAGTGTATAAAAAAGCACTCACAATAAAGTGAAGGGCCAAAATCAATCCACCATGTTCGTCGGATTCCAAAGACCCTGTGGATCCAATGCCTTCTTTATCAGTCTCAAGGCCGTAAGGTAACCTTCATATGGCTTCACCTTCAAAAGATGCTTTTTCGTTTTCCCAATTCCGTTCTCCGCCGCTATGTTCTCTCCAAGGAGAGCCGCCTTGTTTGTCCACTCCTCGATGAGATCCTTTCCTGCCAAATATTGCAAATGATCATCTGGCATGAAATTGACATGAAGATGAGAGCTGCCCGCATGACCAAAAATGGCCGCCTTAAGACCCCGATGATCCAGATCATCGCGATAGATCTTGAGAGCATCTGAAAAAGAGAGGCTCCTGAGGGAAATATCGCTTGAAAGCTTTCTGATTTGCGGATCAATCAGCCTTGCTTTGTCAATGAGCCTGTTCACCGATTCTGGTGCGGCATGACGGAATTTGCGGGCCTTTGCTATCTCATTTTCACCGGAAAAACTCCAGGTCGTATCGATATTGCAGCCAAACCTTTTCGAAAGATCGAGAATCTCATGGAGCTTCGCCTCGATTTTTTCACTGTCATCCCCATGCAATTCCAGATAAACGAGCGATACAACCCCGGGAGGAAAGGATGGGAACTTCCTAAGCTCGCTGTTTGTCCCTCTCAGTAGCGATATGGAATCGATTGTGTTTTTGTCCATGAATTCGATCGCAACGATCCTTGCATCATCCCCCGGCTTTCGACCCTCCCTGACAGATTCGATAAAGCCGGCCGAGCCCTCCTCGTTTTCAAAAAAGAAGAAAATCCCCCACATCTGCGTGGGCATTCTGACAAGATCAAGGGTAAGCCCGGTTATGACGCCGTACATACCTTCGCTTCCCAGATAAATATCGATAAGATCGGTGCCGACATATTTTTCCAGTATATTTTGATCCAGCCTGATCTCTTCGCCGTCAGGCAGACGAAGATATCCTCTTTCAAAAACATATTCACCTCTTCGCAGCAAAAAAGCCCTGCCCCTCGCATCCAAGATCCGAATCGCCTTGATGTAATGCGACGCCGGTCCATACTCCAGCGAGCATGGACCGCTGGCATTTGTGGATGCGATGCCTCCTATCGTCGCGGAGGCTTCCGTAGGATCCGGCGGCCAGAAATATCTTTTGGATTGCCGATATTCCTCAAAGGTTCTCAGCGAAGCGTCATCCCAGCCTGTCGTGTCGAAATTTCCATGGGCAAGGGACTTCTGCAACTCCTCAAGAGTCACCCCGGGTTCAAGGCTGACCTGGAAATTTCCGGACATTTCCCTGACCAGACCCGTAATTCTCTTCATGAATGACAGATTGAGGATGTGACCTGACGATGGTACCGCACCTCCGGCTATTCCCGTTTTCGCGCCCTGTATCGTAATAGGGATTCCTTGTGAAAAGAGCGTTTGCACAATATGCTCCACATCGGCCTGGCTCTGGGGAAAGGAGATCGTTTCAGCCTTTCCCCTCAGCCTGGATTCATCTTCCAAATAGCTTTGGTACCTTTCATCAAGTATCTTTATTTCTTTGCTCATTTACTATTTTTTCCAGTTCCAAAAGAGTCTCAAGAAGATCATCGACGATGCCAACGTCGGCGATCTTGAAAATGGGGGCTTTGGGATCGGTATTTATCGCTACGATCAGTTTGCTGCCCCGAATACCGAAGGTGAAAGCGCCCATGCCGGAAATTCCGGCTGCTATGCAGACGGACGGGGAGACGACGGCTCCGCTCGCTCCTATAAGCCTCTCCATCTCCATCCAGCCATTCATGACGACGGGCCGGCTGGCGCATGGTTCCGCACCCAGGGAGCGGGCCACGTTTTGAAGCCGTAAGGTCCTATCCTTGCTCCCTGAACCAAGTCCAAGGGCCACAATAAAATCAGCGGAGGTAAAATCCACTGTTTTATTTTCAGGTATCAGAGAAAAATCATTATCCTCCTGGTCAGAAGAAGAGGCAACAATGTGATCGTCCAAAATCTGTGGATCGACTTTTTCAAAACCGATAGGCTTTGACGCCTGTTTTGCCACAGAGATACAAAATGGACTTGACGCCAGGGAGAATCGGGCGCTGAGATGGTGGCCGTAAGCCTCCCTTTCAACCTCCAGTTTCCCTCCGGAGACAAAACACCTCTCGATATTTATGGAAGAGCTTCCTTTCAGACGATATGCCAAACGGGTGGCAAGCTCTCCCCCAAGGCCATCGCCGGGAAACATGATCAGATCGACCCTGCTTTGGCCGTGAATGCCTAAAAGCTCATCCAAAAAAAGTTCAGGCTTGTGTGACATTGAAATTCCAATTCGCAGCACCCTTGTCAGCCGAAAAGAAAAGCGGGGGATCTCGTCTTCCTTCTTTCCGCAATAAAAATACCACAATTCGACACTGTCAAAGCATGAGGAAAGTGGAGAAAAGACAAGATCTAGCTCGGCAGCCATCCTCGACAGGGATGAACTTTGGGCATATAAAACAAGGGCGGCTTTCATCATTTGCCACTCCCCTTCAAAAAGTGTTCGAACAAATATTTCGCCTTTTCAGCGGGAGTCCTGCCATCGATCATCTTGAGAGTGCGCCCGGTTTTTTGCCGTTTGAGTTCCAAGAGCAGCCTGTCGCTTTCGGTGAGCGCATTATTATCCAGGTCCAGATCCGCCAAAGAGACTCTTAAAATGGCTTTCTTTGATCCCGCCAATTTTTCTTTCAGGGTGGGAACCCTTAAATACGCATGATCCGGCGTGTTGCCGACGATAAGAACGACAGGCAATGAAATGCTCTGAATCAAAGTTCCTCCATCGACCATGCTTGTCACTTTCAGGCGGCCAGCGCCGTCCAGCGTAACATTCATGACATCGCGAACGCAGGGCCAGCCTAGCCGCTCGGCGACCAGATATCCGGTCTGCCCGTTTTCCCCGATGCCGCCCTGTTTTCCGAGCAGAACAAGCTCGTCGCCTCCCATCTTCTCGACATATCGCGAGATGAGAAGCGAAGTTGCTGTCGGATTAAACCTCAGGTCCTGACTGTCATCGCAGGATATTCGGATTGCCCTGTCATATGGCAGCGCAAGCAGATGCCTCAAAAAAAGATCCCCGGGCGATCCATCCACTGTAAGGGCGCTCAAACGCGATGAAGCGGAAAGATGCCTTGCCTCCCCGGATATTTTAATGGCCAACTCAAGGGCGCTTTCATCGTAACACCCGAAAAGCGCTCTGGCAAAGCGGGTATCCGGGAATTTTTGACCGCCATGAACAACCCAGTCACCCTCGCCAAGCGTGCTCCAGTCTATTGTGGTTTTAAAACAAACTGCTATCTTCATTTTTCCATCGGATAAATTGTACCTGAGTTCATGATATTGCCAGGATCAAAAACCTCCTTCAGACCTTTCAATATGTAATAGGCCGATCCATGCTCTTCTTTTGTCCAGTTCGTTCGATATTTGCCTATGCCATGATGGTGAACCATCGATCCGCCGGCCTTCAAGGCTTCCTCGACGATGAGTGCATTGAGAGGAATGTGGTACTTGTGGATCTCCTCCTCGATCCTGCAGTTCACGACGTTGTAATCGTAAACAAAATAAATGTTGGTACCGGTCTGGTAGCTATGCGATGAATGGGCCCCAAGCATCGTGAGATCGTCAGCGTGCGGAAACTCCTCGCGAATCCGTTTTATCGTATTTACATACATATCGTGGATTATGTCCCAGTTCCCAGAAACCTCCGTGGTGAACCCCATATTGAGGTTCTTGCGGATGAATTCGCGTTCGGCTGCGATCTTGTCAGGTCCCCAGTTAAGGTGGGCAAACCAGTTTTCAATGATCTTTGAATCGAGCCGCCTCACCTCTTTGTGCTTGGATATGATCTCCTCGATACCCTCGCCTGTCGCCCGGGCGATACCCGCGGGTCCTTCGGCCACGAAGATTAAAACGCAGTCATCCCCTGCAAACTGGTTAAAGCCATGCTGGGCGCCATCTTCGGCATCATAGAGCCGGGCTACCGACGGACGATAACCGCTTACCATCACCTCGCGCAGAAGTTCAAAGCCAAGTTTCATATCTCTCAGGGCATAACCGTAAAAAAGGTTGTTTTCAGGCTGGTATTTGAATATCTTGACCGTGACTTCCGTGATATAACAGATTGCGCCTTCGTTGCCGATGATCACATGACGGATGTCGGGACCGCAAGCCCTTCGCGGGACATTTTTGATCCTGGTGATTTCACCGTTTGGAAAGACAGCCTCAAGACCCACAACCATATCCTCAATGCCTCCATAAAGAGTTGAAAATTGGCCTATGCTCCTTGTGGCGACAAGTCCACCCATCTGTGCGAGCGGCTTGGACTGCGGGGAATGTCCCGTCGTATAGCCGTTATCTCTCAGCTGGTTTTCAAGATATTCCAGGTTGACGCCGCACTGGGCGGTAACCAGCATGTTACAGGTGTCTATTTTAATGATTTTATTCATCTCCGATCCGTCAAGAACCACGGAGTTCTCGACAACAGCCTCAAGCCCCCCTTCGGTTGCGGATGATCCGGTACGCGGAATGCATGTGATATGATGCTGATTCAAAAACTTGAGAACTTCGGAAACCTCTTTTGCACTCTTCAGCTTCACGACTGCCGCGGGAAGAGGCGGTGTATAGATTCCAAAAATGCTTTCAAGCTTCCTGTAGCGATCGTGGCTGTTCTCTTTAAGCACCTTGTCGTCAGTGACCACCCGCTCGGGACTGACGATTTTTTTAAGACCCTCGACGATGGCCTCTCTGGATATTTTCATATGACTGACTCCCAACACATTGATTTAACGTTTAATGGACAACAGCGGACAACTCTGTCAGCGCACGAGATATCCGCCATCCACAACAAGCAAGTGACCGTTTACATAATCCGATGCCCTGCTAGCCAAAAAGACCACGGCCCCCATCAGATCCTGTGTGTCACCCCAGCGATTTGCGGGGATATGATTGAGAACGCGCTGGTTGGTCTCCGGGTTTTCTCTTGTCTTTGTCGTTATTTCCGTTGCGAAATACCCTGGGGCGATTCCATTGACCTGAATATTGTACTGTCCGAGTTCATCACAGTAGGCCTTGGTGAATCCCGCAAGAGCATGCTTTGTAGCGGAATAGGCGGGAGACCATTGCCCCCCCAGATAGGAAAAGAGGGAACAGATATTGACGATCTTGCCGCTTCTCTGGGGGATCATTTTTTTAATAGCCTCATGGGAAAGCTCAAATGCGGCGGTGAGGTTTACGGCAATCATGGGATCCCAGTCATTTCTTCCAAATTCCAAAACGGTGTTCAACTTGCATATGCCAGCATTATTCACCAAAATGTCGACCCTTCCGAAGTGTTTTGCGCACTCTTCAATGATTTTGTGCGGAACGCCATTTTCCGTTATGTCGGCAACCATGAATTCGGCTTTGACGCCCTGTTTTTCAATCAATTCCCTCGTCCTTCCATCTTCGGCTATGATGCTGGGAATAAAAACATTGGCACCAGCCTTGGCAAGTGCCAGGGCAAATGCCTGCCCAAGACCGCTGTTGCCGCCTGTGACGATGGCGGTCTTCCCCTTGAGTGAAAAGAAATCCATTGAAAAATTTTCGATAGACAGACTGGACATATGATGGTTCTCCTAAATATATGAATCATGATTAAAAAAAAGCCAATACCTAATGATGGTTCTTTTAATTTACTATGTGATATATGACAATTCTTTGCATAAAGGTCAAAATTAAACAACAAGTCTGGATGAGGGAATGCAAATAAGCATGCTTAACTAGTCGCTGGTGCGGAACGCACCAGCGGCGTATCCTGGCGAGTTCCGGCTCGCATAGGATCTGTTGTAACATGCTGATATTTCACGACAGCTCCTATGCTTTTCTTCGCTTGCCAGGATACGTCCGCAGTGCTTCGCGCCACGGACTAACTACCTTAAAATATAGTCTTTTGAAATTGATAAGAAAAAATAAAACGGAGATCTGCCATGTGACGGCATGCTTGACAGACGATCCATTTTGGTGGTCGATCACTACACGCTATGCAAAGATGATGCGGTCAGGAGCGTCGGAGAGAAAGCTTTTTGGATATCAATACATCCGATGCCGGCTTGATCTACTATCTGATCACCAAAGACCAGCAAGGTGGTAGCACCAAACTCAAAGCATGGTTCTACCTCTGACCTCCATGCCTAATCCAGATGCCAAAATCGCTGCCTGAGGAAGTGTAAAGAGGTCATCTTGCTGCTGGCGTAAAGGCTCTCTGAACAGGATATTGTGGACAAGGCCTTCTCACGCTGTGGAAAAAACCTGTACATTCATCCACGATGAAAACATGAAAGTTCCCGCGCATGTCAAAATATTTTTTCATTATTACATAATGTTACACCAAGATATGGCAATCCGGGGTGAATTGGCCCGATTCTTGCAATTTTCAGGTGCGATTTAACATTTTCAAAGAAAGTCAAAAGGAAAAAGGCTGCGAGAAGAACTTTAAGCAAGAGAAAGAGTGCTAAGACATGAAGAAAGAGACATCCGAACTAAGGAGCATCGAAGGATCACCTGATTTACGCGATATTCGTCGTAGCGAAAAAAAGCCTTCATCTCCGTCAAGCGAAGGAACCACCTTAAACGAAACCCATGGATTTCGACATGCGCTGGACCTTATCATTTTGATACTGGCCGGCGGGAGCATCTATTTTCTGCCATTTTTGCGCGAGACCTTCCATAAACCCCTGATGGAAAGTTTTAACCTTACAAACATTGAACTTGGCTATCTCAACACGGCCTATGGAATCTTTGCCCTTATCTGCTATCTGCCCAGTGGCTGGCTTGCCGACCGCTTCTCGACACGTTTTCTCGTTACATTTTCACTGCTCACCACAGGCATCCTGGGCTTCTTTTTTGCGACGATTCCCTCATATAAAATAGCATTTCTCATTCATATCGGCTGGGGGATCTCGACAACGCTCACATTTTGGGCAGCCCTTATCAAAAGGGTGCGAATATGGGGGGGAACTGGCAGGCAGGGGCGGGGTTTTGGGCTTTTGGAAGGGGGCCGTGGCTTTGTGGAAGCTGTGATCACTCTTGTTACTGTTGATATTTTTTCACGCTATACAAATCCGAAAGATGGAATGGTTTGTGCCATTCTCATATATTCCTCCATCTCGCTCGTCGCAGCTCTTCTCTTTTTTATATTCTCCAGGAAGGATGACCTGGATGAAGTCGTAAAAAATGATCCGGTTAAAGGAAATATCGCGATGTCCGGAATAATGAGAGATGTTGTCTCGATGCCGGCTCTATGGCTTATCGTAATTATCATCCTTACTGGCTATACGGCTTTTTGGGGATCCTACGACGTTACACCCTATGCGACAGACGCTTTCAAAAGCAACGAGGTCCTTGGAGGCTATTTGAGCGCTTTCAGGATGTGGTTCAGACCGGTTGTTGCCATCCTTGCCGGCCTGCTTGCGGATCGAATCGGGATTGCGAAAATGATTAAGGCCAGTTTTTTAATGCTGATCGTCTCATTTCTGACGTTTGCCCTGATCCCGACAAATCCATCGATGATATGGGTTCTCTGGGTGAATACCGGTTTCATGGCAATGAACGTCTTTATCATCCGTGGCCTCTATTATGCCCTTCTCGACGAGGTCGACATCCCGATGCATCTTACCGGAATCTGTGTCGGAGTCATATCGCTGATCGCCTATACACCTGACATTTTCAGTCCGCTTTTAAGCGGATATCTGCTCGACAGCTACAAGGGCGCTCAGGGACATCAGATCTATTTTCTCATAAACGCTATCTTTTGCGCATTGGGACTTGCGGCAACCTTTGCCATTCGGTTCTATGAGGTGAAAAAAACTGACCGGCTGGCTTCAATTTGAACCAGGACTTTGAAGTGAATCCATCAGATATTTCGGATCGATGATCAATGCATCCTCCGACTGTCCATGGACAAGACTTGCCGCCGCTTCCCTGTCCAGTCCCCTGTATTCACCGATTTGAGCAAGATAGGACAAAGCGACAGGAGCCATATATGATGTCGATATTCCCATATTCAGAAACATGAGCATATTCGGAGAAAACAGCATCGCTCTTGGATCATTGAAATTGCTATAGGACCTGACATACAGATCTGTACATTCCCTGGAGTTTTCCACGAAATGACTTCGCGCCATCGATTGTCTTATACCGCCTGCCGGTATTTCCAAATTATCGTCAATGACAATGGGCTGGACGCGGATGATGTTTCCCCTGAGGCTGCAATCGCTGAAATAGTCGGCATCATGTTTTTTGAGTTTCATGCCGTCATCAATATTCGGGCCGGCCTTTACGACAAGTGCGTATTCACTCAGCTTCTGAATAAATTTTTCGTTATAGTTTTTCATGTACCTTACAAGTTCGATTTCATCCGGAACCGTCCCGCGGCACTTTTTTTGAATCCAGCGGTTTTTGAATGAAGGAATATCAAAGCCAGACGACAGATTGATATATTTCACCCCGTGTCTTTCAATTATTCCTGTCAGTCTCTCTGCAAAAATCCCGTCTTTAGAGGATTCGGCCTCAACAAAAAATCCGCAGATATCCATCTCATTTTCCTGCACTATCACAAAAAAGGCGTTTTTGTCGGCCTGAGCCAGAAAATTGAATATTGCATCACCGTGTTTCACAGGACCTGCCATGAACCCCATCAGTTCGTGTCCAATACGGGCCAGTTCATCAGATATTTTTTTCTCATAGGGAATGTATTTAATATTGTTCCCTGCTATTTTCATTATCTCGTAATATTTTTCAGGAACCCTTACCCTTGGACTGTAAGGATTCCCATAACCGTCATAATGGGCTATGACCCTGTTTCTAAAGGCTGAAAGCGATGTACCTATCATCCCCTTGTCTATGACCATGACAACCGCAGCATCCTTCTGAGCCTCCACATTTTTTTCAGGCGTCAGATCCACAAATCTGCAGCCTTCCGTTCTGCTGCAGGGAAATTCCGAGGATGTTTTCCTGATTTCCTGCAATATTTCATCAATCCGCTCCGTCTGCAGCGCAGCTGTACTGACATCTTGGGGATTTTTACCGCTCTTTTTATGAAAACTGCCGCACGAAACCAAAAGGATAAATAATAAAATTTTTCTGGAAGTCATATCATACCCTCATCTGTGCCTTTGTTTTCGA
>JADFZC010000758.1 GCA_015232735.1 Oligoflexales bacterium
CCTGTCGCCCCTGATCCGATTGAAAGACAGGATGTATCCACCCCGCTTCCTTCGAGTCTTTCCTTGAGGAAAAGACCGTCTCGGCCTATTTTCCCCGCGTGATAGACATGGGCGCCGGCGTTCGCCAGTGCTACCGACTGATTAAGCCCTTTGCCCCCGCAGAACTTCTGATAGTTCAGGCTTGCTATGGTTTCTCCCGGTCTTACAAAATGCTCTACCGAATATACATGATCGATATTTAGAGAGCCAAAATTCACAATTGATAACATTAAAATACCTCTTCCCCTTGGCTGATGATCAATCAAAGCTTCGCAATTTCTCAAGAAGCAGATCGTAAAACCCGTTGTCATCGACATCCTCGGCCAAAAGACAGTTGGGCGGTTTCCTTGTGGCACCCCAATAATCGGCGACAGTCTGACCCATGGTCTTTTCGGAACTGATTTCAATCTCGACATTGATGTGTTTAAGTTTGAAGAGTTCAGGTTTCAGAACATAGGCTATTACGCAAGGGTCATGGAGCGGAGCACCCTCGAATCTGTATCTTCGCTTGTCATATTTGTTAAAAAAATTGAGCAGCTCATGCACTGTTTTCGCAAGCCGGGTTCCTATTCCCAGTATTGCCTCAAGCCTCTTTTTGGTGGTCTGGACCTTATGGGTGACATCCAGCCCCATCATGACCGTCTTGATTCCCGAGCTAAGTACGACATGCGCTGCGTGAGGGTCCACATATATGTTAAATTCAGCCGAAGGAGTTACGTTTCCTGGATTTATTCCTGCACCTCCCATAAATACAATCTGAGAAATTTTGGGAATGATTTGCGGCTCCTTTAAAAGCGCCATGGCGATATTTGTCTGGGGTCCTGTCGGGCAGAGGATAACCTCGCCGTCCTTCGATGCCATGAGGGTATCTATGATAAAGTCCACGGCATGCGCTTTTTGGGGGGACATTGCAGGATCCGGAAGGAGAGACGGGTCGTCAATCGCAAGTCCTGAGACACCGTGGATTTCAGGCGCGGTTACAAGCTCTCTCACAAGTGGCCTTGACATGCCTTTGAACACCTTTATGTCAGGTCTTCCGGCAAGTTCACATATCTTCAATGCATTGACTATTGTGTTATCAACCGTTGAATTTCCTGCAACGCAGGTTATCCCGAGAAGATCAATTTCTTCACGGGCGCCCAGAGCCATGAGAATGGCTACGGCATCGTCGTGACCAGGATCACAATCCAGAATAATTTTGTGCTTCACTTTTGTACTCCTGAAAATTTTTTGATGAAAATGGATACCATAAACTGGCCTGGCAGGGCAGCAAATTTTTGGGTACCTGATGCAGATCAAAGGCTATGCCCCAAGTAATCTTGGGAAATTGGGGGTATTTTGGGGAAACCTCATGAATTGATGGTGTATGTGAGAAATGACAAGAACATTTGCAAAAAATATATGGATTTTGTGTTATAATAAGGAAAATTCTTAAGAGTACTCAAGCCAGTCTTATTTCATCCGCTTGAAGGTATCTTTGACAAGGCAGGATAGGAGATTAAAAAATTCAATGTTAGAAAAACTTTTTAGATTAAAGGAAAATAAAACGGACGTCAGGACGGAAATTATTGCAGGTCTGACAACTTTTATGACCATGTCATATATCCTGATTGTCAACCCGATAATATTGTCAAAAACCGGGATGGACAGCAGAGCGCTTATAACGGCGACTGCAATTTCCACGTGTTTTGCAACGCTCCTTATGGCACTTATGGCAAATCTTCCGATAGCGGCGGCCCCAGGTATGGGACTTAATGCTTTTTTCGCCTACACTGTTGTTCTTGGACTTGGATATTCATGGAGAATGGCGCTTACTGCAGTTTTTATTGAGGGTCTCATTTTCATATTCATAACAATATTCAATATAAGGGAGGCTATTGTAGACAGCATCCCGAAGAACATCAAGATAGCCATATCCTCAGGGATAGGACTTTTTATTGCGTTCATCGGGCTTGTTAATGCCGGCCTGGTGAAAACGGGCCTTTCCATTGTGGGGCCTGGCAAGCTTGACGGTGTGATAGTGAAACTTGGAAACATCAAGGATCCATCAGTGATAATTGCCATCATCGGCATTATTGCCATAGGGGTCATGCTGTCAAAAAACATAAAGGGGGCGCTTTTGTACGGGATAGTAATCTCCACGCTTATAGGGATCCCGCTTGGTGTGACAAAACTGCCCGAGACATTTAAACTTGTTTCCCTCCCGCCGTCAATTGAACCTATATTTTTCAAGCTCGACTTCTCAAAGGTGCTTACCAAGGAGATGGCGGTAATACTGTTTACGTTCCTGTTTACAAATATCTTTGATACGATAGGTACGCTC
>JADFZC010000759.1 GCA_015232735.1 Oligoflexales bacterium
ACCTCCCTCTCGCAGGCCCTGTCAGAACTTTCGGAGCAGATATTGTCCTTCGAAAACAAGCAATTGACGGAATTTAAGGAGCAGCTTGCCAGCACACTCCATCCCAACGGTAAAATCATCACCGATATTGCGCCTTCATTTGAGTTGATCATCGGCAAACAGATGGATCTTCCGGTTCTGGGTCCCACCGAAACACAGAATCGAAGCCGTCAGGTGCTTGTTGATTTTTTCAATGTCGTTGCCAGCATGGATCATCCCCTTGTGATGTTCATGGACAACCTGCAGTGGAGTGACAGCGAAACCCTGAACCTGTTTGTCAATCTCGCGAAAAGCCGTTCACTCTCCCATCTGATGATCATCGGCGCTTACAGGAACAATGAGGTCAGCAAGGGACATCCACTCACATCATGTCTGGACGATATAATTAAAAACAGATCGATCCACCAAATCAGCCTTGAAAACCTCTCGACATCCATAGTCGCCCAGATCATTTCGGACACCCTTCATCAAACATCGGAGGAGGTTTGGCCCCTGGCGGAAACTGTTTTTCAGAAGACCGAGGGAAACCCGTTTTTTCTAAATGAGCTTTTAAAAAGCCTTTATTATGAGGGGAAAATATTCTACGACCACGAGACTGGAATGTGGAGCTGGAATCAGGCCCAGATCGCCTCCCATCAGGTATCCATGAACATCGTGCAGTTTCTCACCGAAAGGCTGAATAAACTCGATCAGGATTGCCAAAAGATGCTCTCCCTTGCCGCATGCATGGGCAAGCAGTTTGATCTGTATGCGCTGGCGACCATTTCCGACAAGGCGCATCAGCAAGTGGCGCCCTGTCTGCAGACAGCGATCGGAAATGGGATCATCATTCCCCTTGATGAAAAATACCGGCTCATGGACCAAAAGACTTCCTATGACAAGACTGGCCAGATGGCCTTCAATATCCCTTTTCGTTTCCAGCATGACCAGATCCAAAAAGCCTGCAGAAGTCTGATCGATGAAAGTCAGCTTCAGCATGTTCACCTTGAAATTGCCAGGCTTCTCCACCGCCAGGGCGTCACCGATTCAAATGTGGTGGATATCGCAAGCCACTATAACAGGGCGACAGCGCTCATCCGTGAACCGGCAGAGAAACTGGCCGTGATCAGACTCAATCTCGATGCGGGCCTCAGGTCAAAGCTGTCAAATGCCTATCAGCCGGCAGCGGGATTTTTGAAGTCGGCAAGAGCATTGGTATCGGATGACGACTGGAAGAAGAACTTCGATCTTGTTTTTGAAGTCCATTTTGAATCCCTAGAACTCTCCTATCTGACAGGCCAGTTTGATGAAGGTGAAAAGCTGGCAAGTATCCTGCTCGAAAAGGCAAGAGACACATTAACCCGGGCAAAAATCATCGAACGGCAGTCTGTGTATTATGGCAATATTGGCAATCTTACGGAAAGTGTAAGACTTGCCATCGAGGCGCTCGGCCTTCTTGGAATCAGGCTGCCACTGCGTCCCTCGATGCTGAGGATTTTCTGGGAGCTCATTCTTGCAAGATGGAGCTTCCTGGGGCGGGATCCCTTGAGTTTTTTGAACAAGAGGCCGATCACCAGTGAAAATACCAAATTTATGATCAGGCTTCTTGCACAGATTACCCAATCGGCATTCCTTGGGGGATTCGACCGCCTTTATCCCCTGTGCATCCTTATGGGGGCCAAATTGGCGCTTAAGCATGGCAACTGCCCTGAAGCGTCATGGATCATATCGGTTTATTCAGCCGTCCTTACCAATATTGTCGGCGATATAAGGCTTGGACGCAGATTTGGCGAACTCGCTTGCCGACTGACGGAAAATAACGGCGATCCATATTTCAAGGGACGAAGTTCATTTGCCTATGCCGTATTTGTCGCCAGCTGGCATAACCCCTTTGCCGTTGCCGAAGAATGGTGCAAGCGTTCCATGGAACTCAATTACCAGGTGGGAAATCAGTTCGACCTGGCCGCTATTAGTTTAAACAGAGTGATATACTCGCCAGGCGAAAACCTTATCGAGACCCATAACAAACACAAAAGAAACATGGCAATCATACAGGAGGCAAACGAAAAAAACTTTGAAGAGTCCTCTTTCACCCTCGAAGGTTATCTTAACAATCTGAGGGGACTCAGCAAAAGTCCCTGCGGGATAAGCAGCGGGGAATTCAACGAATACAAGTCACTCAAAAAAATGAAGGGCCTGAATTATCTGACGGGGATTGCCGCCCATTTGACCATCAAATCGGAAATCCTCTATCTTCATGACAAATGCCGTTTTGCCCTTGCCTACAGCCAAAGGGCGGCAAAATACTTCGACTCCATCGTCGCGACATACTGGGAGATTCCAT
>JADFZC010000760.1 GCA_015232735.1 Oligoflexales bacterium
TATGCTGGCCGGTTTGTTGTTTGTCACGACCTTGAGCTGGCTGACGAGCTTGTTTAGATCGCCAGTCAATCCGCCCGGGATTTCCCCTGAAGCCGAGGGTTCTGTGTAAAAGATGATGTTGCCCCAGCCGGTATCGACGAGATAGGCACCATAATCCTGAAGCGCCTTGCCGACGACCATGCCTGCAGCTGTCAGTCCAAGTGAAGCGAGGTCCACTGTGGGCGGAATTCCAAGGAGGCTTCCCATGTAGAGATTTCCGGAGGTACCGTAGAGGGCACCTGCACTGTCGCACGAGCTTGCAGGCCAGACGTAGCATTTTCCGCCAGGGGCGTTTCTATTCAGCCCTGCAAGATTTGTTGCAATCGCAAGAGCGTGGGGAATGCCTTTTGAGATCTCTCCTTTACGAATGAGTCCGGCGATGGCAGAGCCACCGTAGGCTCGCGCACCATGCCATTCCGCATAGACCCCCGGGCCCTTGAGCGGATTTACCACGCAGGCGGTGGATGTAAAACTCCCGTCGGAGTTTCTGGTCGCATGCCAGTTCTCAACAACATTTTCATGTTTCTCGTCGATGACATGCAAATGGCCGTTGCTCTGGGGGTCGGGTTTGGCATCGGCCGGAGCGCGGATCTGTGCACACTGGGTGCCGTCAGATCTCTTGAATGTTGTCAGGGGGTCGGAAGCCTGCGCTATGTAAACCGGATGGGTGTACTCGGTGGAGTTCAGGCTTGCCCCCCCGTTTGCCGAGGCTGTCGAAGAGCTTATGTCTTCAAATACGGCGGATGATCCGAGAGCCAGGTTCCACGGGTCGTTAGCATCAAAGGGCCATAATGCGGCATCCCGGGTCGTTTGCGTTTGTGAAGTGCCGGAGTCATCCTTTACATCCGTCACGGCGGGAGTCTGATTTGGGGAAGCTGCGGCCACTTTTTTAAGTAGCGCGTTATCCAGGGGCTTGACTTGTTCTTCATTCAGCAGATCTTTGTATGCCAGAGTTGTGCGGTCTGGTTTCTGATCGACAATCGAAATAGTATTGTCTGTGGACTTTCCTGTTGTCCTGATTACTATGGGATCATCCGTCTGCACATCGATGGATACCGAAAAAGATCCGTCGTTTTCAGATAGTATGACCATAAGTATATTTCCCAGCAACACCGGACTTGAATTCCCATTCTGTGTTGAGGCCAGGTTTTGCCTGTCCACCTGCATGATAATTATCTGCACTCTGCCCGTACTTTGGTTCTCCGGTTTTGCCGTTCCGGCCTTTGCGTTTATGTTGACTTTGTTTCCCGACCTGTTGACAGCGACAGCCGAAGGATCAGTCAGATAACCTGGAAGTCCCTCACCAACCTCGCTGGGTCTTCCGTCATCCTCCTTGGCGTTTGTCTGCTTGGATGTCCCCTGTGAAAAGGGCAACTTTATTTTGCAGGAGGATGATAGGCAAACAAGCATCACCGTCATTAATATAAGTTTCATTTTTTATTCCTTTCCATTGTCGAAGATTCCTTTGACTGCAGGATCATTATCAGTAACCAGTTCATTTCACATAGGTCAGCAAGTTTTTTTGAAGGAAGTTTAACTTGATCTGCAATGTGAGACGGGTACATTCAGATATTTTAGAAGATTGAATGAAATCGGTCTATTCGATAATCAGGGGCTTTTTCCGGCATGTGAAGATATTTGACAATGGTGTCATCCTGCTTAATCAATCCGCAGTGTTCCGTTGGAATGATCCCGGGAAACCGGGGAGATATAATTTTTCAAATTATTCAATAACAAAAACAGGGTCCTCCCACCCCCTCCAGAATAAGATTCAAAATTGGACCACTTTTTGCTGTTCAGCCTGTGTCCAGGGAATTTTCCTTCAAAGGGAAAGCTAGAGCGGATCTGAATTTGAAAAGTTGTTTTATTGTCTGTTTTAACAGCTGAATATTGTTGGAGAACTATGTCAAATGAATTATAAAGCCCATTTTGGAATCTGTACCCTAATTGTTTTATCCAGCTGCCAGCCTAGGCAGGAAAAAACCAGCGTCATCCATTCGGACGAAATTCGTTCCGAAAAAAGCGGTCTTCGTTCAAGGACTTTCATCGGATCGATCCGGGACAAGATGATCGGTATCAACATTTCAACGCCCAGGGTGCTGTCAGGTGAAATAAAGGAGAGCAAAGGGGATATCAATGTTAATCAAAATGTATCCATGAAACTCGCAAGCCTTGGAAGCTCTTCGGGCAAGGGACTTGGCCGCGGCATTGATACCATACCAAACCTGTCCGGCAGCGTAAGTGATATTTTCATCCAACCCATATCCGATCACGTTTCTTTTCCCCCTACACCCAGGACTGTTGCAACACAGCTCTTTTCCA
>JADFZC010000761.1 GCA_015232735.1 Oligoflexales bacterium
TTGCACTACTGCCCCAAGAGCCATACTCACTGAAGACTATCGAGGTACTCTACAAACTCGCTGTAGGTAGTGCATCTGACATCCGGGCGGACGCATACTTCCATGAGGACGCGCTGGATAGCCGACATGAACCCACCATGTCCGGCAAGAACAAGGGGCGCTCTTGTGGTGCTGTACCTGGCGTTGAATTCTGCCATTGCGGAATTATAGTATTCCTCTGGAGTGAGATGAAAGTTGTCTTTAAGATTAAGATCCATGAAAAGAGCATTCTGACTGGCACCACTACTTCTGACTAGCCTGTAGGATGGAACCGGGATTTCCCAGATATCCCCGGCCGGTGTATGAATCTTCTTCGGCCAGTTTCTCCCGAATCCCGTTTGCGAGGCATCGTAGGTCATGCCTCTTCGTTTCTCAACTTCATAGAGAGCTGCATTGCACTCCAGAAAAGGTGCCCTCAGACCCAGCGGCTTTGGAAGATCAAGGATTCCCAGAATTCTTTCGTGATCGGCAAACTCCTTGTCCCACTGGGCAACCGTCCATCTTGAACCATGATCGTGCCTGACTGTGTGTGAACCAATCTCCATTCCCATGTCTGCAAGAATTCTGAGATTGCCAAGACGGCCTTCTATCTCGTCCGGATTCCTGGCATACTTTATTGCCGGCCTGTTAAGCGGCATAACCCCTATGAATTTCTCGTATAGCTCCGGGTGTCCGTACCAGGAAGTTCCCCGTTCAGGTGTCCAGCCTGGCTTGAGGGTCAGAAACCCTGTATTGATAAACATGGTGAATCTCGCGTTCACTCTTTCCAACGCCCTGGCCATTCGTACAAAACCGCTTTCTTCAGGGGATGTTGCAGAGCCAGTTGCATCAAACGATACCAGTACATACTGCAACCTGTCCGACTGCTCGGCACCGGCAGAAAGAGAAAAGACAACAAGCGATAACGCAAGAACAAAAACTTTCATGATTGACTCCTTTCAAGTAATAATCTGAAAACATTTATAATGGTATATACACTATTTTGACGCTATGCGCTATTGATTTTTTAGTTATGAGGCAATACGATACGAAATGTTCCTCAGAATACGCTCAATCACCATAAATCTGCATACGAAGTTATAAATGAGAAATTCTTGATATCGTATATATAGGCCATATTCTGGCCGCTGATTTCAAGAAAAGTCTCCTTGCTTTCAATCCACTGCCATATACCTTTTCCGGCTTCATCCGGAATGCAGCCTCGATATTTTTTTGTAAAGGAAAAACCGGTATAATGATAACCTGGTTCTAGTTCGGGAACCCGCCAAAGTTCCCTGCCTTCAAGATCGAGTACGACAATGCTTCGAGTGGCATATTTTCCAACCGTTGCATGACGTACAAATAATCTGTTGTCGTGTTTGAGTACACTCATGATAGGTGCATCAAACAAAGCAATGTCTTTGCAGTTATAACGAAGCCTATTTTCAATAAAAAACGGATAATCAAAAACTTCAATGATCTTACCCTGGTCCAGGGTGACGAAGCAGATGCATCCATTTAGTACGCATTTGAGTAGATTTCTGTCCTTGTCATATTCAATTTTTATACATGACATTGGCTCAATACTTATTCCTCTGAAATTGAAAAGTTGAACCTGCCAAACCTGTTTTCCGTTTTCATCGAAAGCCCAGATATTTGAATATGTATTGATTTTTTTATCTTTTGAATTCGTACTTGTGCGATAAATTCGCAGTTTCTCGACTTTTATCTCATCAATATTATAAAAAGTATTTTTTAATTCCTCAATAGTCAAAAAAATTGAACCGCTATCATTAAATATCATAAAATATTCCTTCTCAATATTTTAAAAAAAATATTATCGTGATAAACTCCATCTTCCTTCGTATCTAATTCTCGCCGGTACTTCATTCGTATCATACAATAGCTCATACTGAACCACTCCCCCATGTCCGCCAAAATTCCCGCCAGTGACTCCGACCAGCATTGAATCCCCTTTGGGAATTGTAATCTCGGTGTAATAATTGGGAACACTGCCCAGCGCAAGCATATCTTTTAACTCCGTGCTGG
Source organism: Oligoflexales bacterium (assembly GCA_015232735.1). Next base: position 2,068 of record JADFZC010000761.1, read on the forward strand.
AATACTGGCCAGGATCAAAATCAATCATAAATGCGCCTTTCATGTTGTTGTCCCCGTTTTCGTTTTCCCTATACACCCTGTACAACTTCACATCCTCCCTTAGTTTTATCTTCAGCACCTTTGAATTATCCTTATAAGGCGGTTCCCACTGAGACCCCTTGAACCAGTTCCTCTTGAATGAATTTGCAGCATCTGACGACACCTCCTCAATACTCCCGCTTTTTGCAAGATTATCGAGTAAACGCCCAAGTTCCTTCGCTGTCCTGTTTTCTGCCACAGCTTTGAGAAAATTCC
>JADFZC010000762.1 GCA_015232735.1 Oligoflexales bacterium
ATGCTCGACAGACTGAAGAAACTCGATGAGGATACCATATCTGCCCTGAAGATGGCAGCGTGCATCGGTAGTACCTTCGATCTTAAAAACAATAGCTTTGATATCAGAAAAAACCGAACGTGACGTGGGAACTCTGTTTGATAGGGCCATACGGGCAGGTGTCGTGTTGCCTATTGACAACAATTATCGATTTTTGATGGAAAAGGGTCTCTATGATGCAGAAGGACATTTTGAATTCAATCTTTCATTGAAATTTCAGCATGACAGGATCCAGCAAGCCGCCCATTCATCGATTGATAAAGAGAAGAGAAATACCATTCATCTTTCAATAGCGAGAATTCTGTCAAGGGAAAAAAACAGCATCGATAATTTAATCACCATAACACGTCACTATAACGAAGCCTTGGACCTTGTCGATGATCCAGATGAACAGCTCAAGGTAATATCACTCAATTTGGAAGCTGCTATAAAATCGAAAAATGTAAACGCCTATAAGACGGCGGAATCTTTTCTAGGATACGCCAGGCGATTTCTAAAAGAGACTTTTTGGGACACACACTACGATATAACTTATAGCGTCTATTACGAGTCTGCAGAAGTTTCGTTTATGTGTGGAGATTTCAACAAAGGAGAGATTTTCTCCGACATTTTGTTAAACAAGGCCGATAAACTTGTAGAGAAGGTAAATATTCTCAATTTCAAGGCTATCCATTATGCCAATGCGGAAAGGCTTCTGGAAAGCGTCAGGATGCTTTTAAAGGCTCTTTCACTTGTGGGAGTGCGTATGAATCTCAATCCGGGATATCATACCATTTTTGGTGCAATTGTACTTGCCCGGCTGTCTTTGGGTTTTAGAAGTCCGTTGGATCTGCTTGAATTGCCGCCCATGAAAGATGAAAAAATTCTCCTTACAGTTAAACTGATCATGCAACTTATCCAGTCAGCATACATGACCGGGTATGACAATCTATATATTTTAGGGATATTGACTGGGACCAAACTTATTCATAGGCATGGTCATTGTCCGGAGGCATCATGGCTTTTGAGTACCTATGCCCTTGTCCTGAGTCATATTTTGCTCAACCTCAAAAGCAGTCGGCTATATCAAGTAGTATCAAAACACTTTCTGGAAAATAGCGCGAATCTCTATTATAGAGGTCGAAACTTGTTCGCTTATAGTTTCTTTGCCAATTTCTGGCATAATGACCAGAAGGAGTCCGAAAAGTACTTCAAACTCTGCATGGAGATCAATTACCAGGTGGGCAATCAATTCGAGCTTTCGGCTACGGCCTGCCAATATGTTGTCTGTACCCAGAGTCTTAATATTAATGAAATGGTGAAAAAACAACAGCAGCATACTGCCATAATTCGAAATACCAACGAGAAGATTTTTATTTATGGCGGAAATTTTATTGAGGGACTTTTTAGAAATCCGGCTGGATTGACTCCAACCAGATACAGTGTTTCACATGGTGACTTCAACGAATACAGGGCTTCTAAAAGTTGTATGGAAATGGGTTTTTATACAACTGTGGTCTCTTATTATAGTGGTAAAATCAAAGTCCTGTATTACAGAGGTAAATACAAACAGGCGATTCTTTATTCAAAAAGAGCGGCGAAAAATATAAAGTCAGTAATCGGCGTTTATTGGGAGATTCCTTACAGGTTTTTTAAACTTCTTTCCTATATGGCAGTGTTTCATGAGTTAAACATCGTCCAGAGAGCCATCGCCTGGCTGCATATTTCAATGGAATATTTTATCATCAGTCGATGGGGAGATCATAATCCCCCAGTTTTCATGCATTTTAAACTGATAGCAAAAGGGGAGTTGCTTCGCATCAAGGGCGCTCCGTTTGATAAGGTATTAAAAGCTTTTGAAGAAGCGATCGAATCGGCCAAGGGAAAATCAGATGAATGTGAGGGCCTAGCCAATCAATTGGCCATGCAGTACTGCATCAAGAAGGATTTCAAGGATCTGGCGCGGCACTATTTCAATCAAGCTCTGTATGTGTTCAAAACATGGGGTGCTGACTCCTTTTGTCAGGAATTGACCGATAAATATGGTGATGTTTTGAATACCCAGAAAGAAAACCGAAAGGATGAAACAAAAAAGAAAAATAGGAACAGGACAAGGACTCAAGCTCAAACAGGAACAAGAAATGACAGGATAACAATGATCGGTTCAGCACAAGCGCCAGCGGAAATCAAGGCAGTGATGGATCGACCTGAATTTACCGTTAAACACATGGTTAATCTCTTAAGCGAGTTATCCAAAGAGATAAAAATGGAGACTTTGCTTAAAAAAGCAGTAATGATGATGGTCGAAAATTTTGGTGCCGAAAAGGGTATTGTTCTTCT
>JADFZC010000763.1 GCA_015232735.1 Oligoflexales bacterium
GAATTTGGAGGGATGGTTGACAAATTCATGGGGGATTGCGTCATGGCCATCTTCGGTGCGCCTGAGGAAATGATACAGGATACACAGATTAAAAAGGCTGTTGAGTGCGCAATGGCGATGCAGGCGGCTTTGAATGAACTTAACCAGCGCTGGCTGGAAAAAGGCATCAGGGAATTTTCGATGCGTATCGGCATTCACGCGGGAAGCGGCATCGTGGGTTCCTTTGGAAGCGAAATGAGAGCAGAATATACGGTAATCGGGCCTATTGTGAATCTGGCTTCAAGGATAGAGAAGGCTGCCGGTCCGGGTGACATATATTTTTCCGCAGTTGTGAGGGACCACCTTGAGTCCGGAGGCTGGGTCAGGGTGGGAACCTTCAATTTGAAGGGTATAGGCGATACGGCGCTTTTCAAGATCAAAAGGGGGTATGAAGCAGCGGATAAAGTTAAAAAGGCGGCGTGAGGAATTCTGTAATAATAAGTAAAGAGTTCAACGAATTGTGCCCGGGGCCATTGCCTTTTTTGTATACAGAAAAGCCGCAGTCCTGATCGCCGCTTGATTGAATTTTGAGAAGGGACATCAGTTGGTATAAAATAGATGACATATGGTGTTTGTTTTGCATGTGTCCAAGTTCAATATCGCAGGAATTTATCAAATATGAATTACCATATTTTTTTTGACATCTTGATAATCGTTACGGGAATAGTCTGGGGCTCTGAACTTTTCTATGCCTATTACCATCTGCGCAAAACAAAAAATCTTGAAGATGTCGATCTGCTTGAACATAAAAAATGGCCCAGAGTGACTCTGCTCATCCCGGCCTGCAATGAGGAAAAGACTATTGAAAGCGCTATGACGTCGATATTGTTTGAAGATTATCCCGATGTGGAGATCATTCTCATAGACGACAGGTCGACGGATAGAACTGGTGAGATTATAGAGAGGATAGCCAGTTTTGACAGCAGGGTCGTCCCTCTTCACATAAAGAAGCTGCCGGAAGGCTGGCTCGGAAAGGTACACGCTTTGCGGTGCGGCGCCGAGAGGGCCACAGGGGAGTATATTATTTTAACTGATGCGGATATTCATTATAAAAAGGGATGCTTGAGGTCCGCTGTTGACTACATGATGAAAAATGAACTTGATTACCTGTCCTTGATTTCTGATCTGGTTGTGGAAAGCTGGCCTCTTGGCTGCGCACTCTCGCTTTTTTTCCTGAGCACTTTTTCGATGCTTGGGAAAAATCAGATCAGGAAAACCCACTCCTGCGGCCCTTTCGGTATGGGCGTTTTTGCCCTTGTCCGCAAAGATTATCTTTCGAGTCTGAATGCTTTCGAGAAACTGAAGATGGAAGTAATTGATGACACAGGGCTTGGACAAATCGTCCATAATGCCGGCGGGAAGAAGGATGTGCTTTATTCTGATGGGAAAATCAGGATTAACTGGTACAGGAATATCCAGGACTTTTTAAATGGATTTGAGAAAAACGCTTTCGCGCTGATGTGCGGTTACAGCTTTAAGACATACTGGCTCCTGTTTCTTCCGTTGACCACCCTGGGCGCACTTCTTCCTTTTTTATTTATTGCATCCTTCTTTGACCCCCATGTATGGCCCGTAGGCGCTTACATGGTGGTTCTCGGGATTATGGTATGTCAAAAAATGAGCAAAAGGATGGCGATTCCCCTCCACTATTCATTAGGGTATCCTGTCGGGATTTATCCCTTGCTTTTTTCAGCGCACAGGTCAGCCTATTTTGCCTGGAAGAACAAAGGAGTTAACTGGAGAGGAACTCACTATTCGCTGGAAGCGCTAAGGAGAAATCAGGTCGTGAATTTCAGATCCCTTGTTGCCGCTGGAAGACATCATCCCAAGGTGCTTGTGAGACCACTTAAAATCATAAAACCTGACATACATAAGTCTGTGGATCAAAAGGACGATAAAAAGATAGCCTCCTGAATCTGATATCACAGATTGATTTTGTGAAACAGGACATGACGAAGACCGGATATTTCCATACGCCACCCGGGGCTTGTCATGAGATAACGGCGCAAAAGCTCGCACCTCGGCTGGACTTTCAGCATAACCAGGTTTACTTTGTATTTGTCGACATAAAGGTTGAACATATCAATGGAATCATAAACACCTCTGTGTTCCAGAAAGAGCTCTTTGCCATAAAAATCCGTGCGCGAATCCATCACAGTCAGGACATTCTAAATTGCCATTACCGTCACAATTAAGACAATCGACATAACCACTGTCACATTCTTGACAACGCTGTGTTCCACGTCCATAACATTCAGGACATTCTAAATTACCTTGACCACTACAAAACTCACACTCTTCACCATTACCACCCTCT
>JADFZC010000764.1 GCA_015232735.1 Oligoflexales bacterium
CCGTTGATGTCATATGATTTTTCCGCGACGTCGGCGGCCAGATTAAAGACTTCCCGCGCTATGGCATCCACGTATGGATCGTCATTGCCGTATTTCGGCACTTTGTTTACGCATTCCAGACGCATGGCCTCGAAACCGTCCCAGTTGCGGCTCATGGCCTCCACGAAGTCGTGCATTTTATAGCGTTTCTCCTCGAAAACAAGCTTTTTGAGAACCGCCATCGAATTCACGACGTTGATCATACCCACCATGTTCAGCCAGTAGTTGTTGGGATGGTCCTCATAGGACACGGCATCGATCCCTTTCTCTATAGGCGTTTTATGCAAAGCCGACGCCAGGGGGTTGGGACGCAGTCTTTTCTCGAAATGACGTGACAGGTTTCTGACGTTGACTGCGGTTTTGATTGAAAATGTGAGCTGCCGGCGAAATGCCTCCATGACTTCCTGATAGCTTTCAAACTCCTCTGCAGGCTTCTCGTCCGGGCCAAGCTGTTTGCCGCTGACAGGACATATTCCCCGGTTCAGGGCAAGCTCAAGATTTTTTGATGCGATGATTTCAAGGGCAAGACGTTTTGTCGTGTTGCACGAATCCACGGGACAGCAGGAGACGCATCCCACGACTCCCGAGTTTCGGGCATCTTCCAGGGTCATCCCCTGACGCAGGAAACTGTCATGAACCCATGCCATGTTGGTAAAAGACGGGAAACCAAGTCCTGTCCGGACGGTTTCAATCGCTTCAACCAGCGATGAGTCTCTCATTTTCTGATGGTATAGTATTGAGATGGTCGGCTGATTGCACCTTATGCTGCGGGCGGCCCGCAGAATCATGTCCGTCAGTTCGTTGCAGGCATCGCCTCCGTCGCCTGACTGGCCGCCGACCGTCCAGATGGGCAGCGCCCCGTTTCCCTCGAAATGAAGCCTGCGTTTTCTTGAAAAAAATGCGCCCAGCGCCTGAACTTTGAGGATCAGGCATTCCATCAGTTCCTGCGCCTCGTCCATTGAGACCGTTTTTTCCGTAAGGACATCCTTTTTGAAACTGGGATATAAGATCTGGTCGATCCGGCAGAGGGAACCGAAAGCGGCGCTGTCGATGCAATTGAGTATCAGATGCAGGGTGAAAAAGCCCTGGCAGGCTTCCCAGAAGCTTTGCGGCGGACTTCTCAAAGCTGATCCCGTCACCCGGGCCAGATCCAGAAGCTCCTTTTTGCGGCGGGGATCCTTTTCAGTCCCCGCTTTCTCCCTTGCCAGCGCCTGATAACGGTCAAGGTATATTGAAAGCGCATCCAGCGAGATCAGCATGGCCTCGTATTCGTATCGTTTTTCAAGCAGACTCGAAAGATCGGTCGAGTTCTCGCGGTCAATTTCATGAAAAACCTGATCCAGCTTCGATTGAATCTTTTTCCTGATCGCGTCCGTTCCGTTCTGAAAAACAAATTCCCAGTTGGGGACGCAGTGCTGTATTCCATCCAGCCATGTGATGCTTATGAAACTGGAAGCGGTTGATACCACGTCTCTGATCCAGTCGCTCATGTTTTCCGATACCTTGCTGGAGATGGTATTTCCCTCCCAGTAGTCCAGAAGCTCTTTTGCAGTCGCCTGATCCTGAGGCCGAATGTAGCCGTCATCAAGAGCCTCCTTTAAAAGTTTTGTATTCACTTCCGGAAAAACCGGCAGCGCGTATGGGTCGGCATGCGGATTTCCAACTATCAGTTCATCGCAAAGAATGTCGATGGATATGTTGGACAGAACATGCTTTAAAATTTTGGCGCGTATGACAGCAGGCTCCGCTCCGCTGTTTTCACGATGCGAGTCCATATACAGTTTTGCGCGGGAGACATCCACAAATATGCCATCAGCATATTTGCCCTGATAACAGGCCTTGGATATTAAAGATTCCCTCAGTTTTCGTGTTCTTGCCGTTAAGCCTACATTCATAGTGACCTTCCATTGTAAGATTCAAGTAATCATATTTCAGACAGCTATCTTATCGCTGTATGCAATTGATGTTTCAACTATTATTTTATATATTTCATTTTCACTCAGAATTTTGTTCGATTTTTTTGCAGCCTCAAAGATTTTGTCTACCAAAGCATCATCAGCCTTCAGACCTCTCTCGTGAAGCCAGAATTCTATATTGGATTTCCCGCTCATGGGGCCGATTTCTATGACCTGCTTGAATCCGAAATCCTTTGCGGCAACCCCGGAATAGATCAAATCCCTGAGCCAGAAATCCTCTTCCTTGGCCATCGATTTTATTATTGCGGCCGCATGCACCCCTGTCCCTGTCCTGAATGCGTCGGAGCCGACAACAGGATAATTTGTGGGAATCTGGGTACCGCAATATTCGGCTACTTTC
>JADFZC010000765.1 GCA_015232735.1 Oligoflexales bacterium
CCATTACTCTCCGGCCCCATCTTTTGAATCCGATCCTGAAAAGCGCCTCTCCGAATGCGAACCGTGTCTGAGGCAGGAAGATTTTTACGGAAAAAAGAAAGTTAAGTATTGTGAATGCCAAGGCAAAAAGGCCTTTTACCGGCTGATTCGACCTTGTATATGCTTGGGAAAGGAGGATGGGCGCGTAATTGCAATATGCGACCCTGTGGAAATGGAGGATAATCGATTTAAGGCCTTTCTTTAAAAAAGATATGGCCTTATAGGGTTCGTCCAAAAGAATATTGGCCTCACCGATTTCCAATAACGAATAGCTGCTGTCGATGGTTTGAAATCCTTCATCCAAGGTCTTTTTTCCGGCCTCGATGGTCATCTTGATCCATTTGTCCGCCTCCGCAATCTCATTTTTCATGATCAAAAACCGAATCCGGTATCCCATGACGGCACGGACCAAACCGATTTTATGCCATAATTTCAAATCTTCTTTTGTTGCGCTTTCCGCATTCCCCGTATCACCGCCATAGAGGTCGTTTTGTATCATCGCCTGGTAACACAACAATCTTATGAATGTCTCGCCGACACCTGTGCAGATTCTTATGACCTCCTGTATTTTTGAATCCGCCACTTTTATGCGACCCTGTGGAAAGTCGAGCAGATAGGCCATTGTAAAAAGGGTGAAGGCATATTGCACAGGGTCATAATTATTTTTAAAATAGTGCAGCCCTTTTTTATAGCAGATCTGACTGATGCGATCAAGACCTAGGACTGCGGTAAAGACGCCCCAGTAGACGATGGCCATGGCCCTGTACCTGTTGTCCTTGTAGAACAAAAGTTCGAATGTATACGAGATATGCTGGGCCAAGACCAAGTAAGGCTTTGTGAAATAAGTGGGAATCTGCACAGCTATCCTGAGGTTCCACAGTAGCTCTTCGCGGTCATCATTTATCACTTTCCTCTGCGAGCCAAAAAATCTGAACCAGAGGAGAAAGAGAAGCATAAATGGAAGAGAGACGATAATGTAGATCAAGGAAAATATTTCGCTTGTCATGATTTTGACCTTAAGTTCCTTAAGGCCGAAATTAGCTGATTTTATGGCATCTTCATATTGATACATATAGAAATGGTTGTTGCAGAGTTTAAGGTACACGGACGCTCTTCTTTGAGGAATTTGAATATGCAGGAGAATGAAATCGTAGATTATGATCGCCTGTTCTATTGCTTCGGATAAGGAAAGGGCATCGGCCAGACATTCCTGGACCAGGCAATATTCATCAAGAAGGTCTGAATTCATAATCTCCATAAAATCTTTCGGGTAGAGTTTTGAACAATCCTTAAAATATTCCCTTGCCCTGACATATGAAAAAAGGCTCAGGGCGCGCTCTCCAGCCAGCTTCAATATTGATTTTGAACGCTCGGTATCATCATTCGGCAGGCTCTTTTGGATATGGAATGCCGTTTCAAAGAGAATCTTGGGGTCTATTTTTTCATTTGACTTGAAATATTCCCTGTCTAAAATCCTGAAGTACTCGCGATGTATGAATTTTCGCTGATCTTCGCTCAAGGTTGCATACGACGAGCTTCGTATCCTGTCATGAAAGAAGACGATTTTTTCTTCGCTTGGCCAAATCAGGTGGTGGAGCTGAAGTTCGTGAATGGCGCTCCCAAGGTATGTCGAATCTTTTGAGTCTACCCGACCCATATCCTCTTTTTGCTGGCGTTTTAAGAGAAGCTCCCGAAGAAATTCGATGCGGATATTGTTTCCGACGACCGATGCAGTGCATAATGCGTCATAGGCATTTTTGGAGATTTTTTTGATGCGGGAGGTTACAAGGTCCGCGACCGATTCGCTGATGCCTTCTATGGCATCCGGGTTCTCGTCCAAGATCCATTTTTCTTCGACATTCAACTTGAATAGTCCATTTTTCAGGGCCGCATTCAGGAATTCGTATATGAAAAATGGGTTTCCACTCGTGATATTGTAGGTAAGACTCGCAAGCTTTGCGATTTCGTCTCCGCTCTCATCAAGAAGAAGTTCAACGAGGCGTGCCGAATCGTATTCCCCAAGACGTTCAAGGGCAAGATATTGCCTTGTCTCTAGTTCAGGGACTATTATTTCATTGACATTCTCCCCCTCGTCGTTGCGAAAAGCGCCAAGAAAAAGCGAATGGCCCAGATTCATCTGTCTTGATCGGCTGGCGAAGGTCTTTGTAAGTTTCAGACAAAAACTGTCCGCCCATTGAAGATCGTCAAAAAACATGATAACTCTTTTGTCTGGACCAAATATCAATGGAAAAAAGTCAACCAGCGTCTCGAGGAATATCATTTCCTCCGTTTCAGGATCCACTTTTCCAAATGGA
>JADFZC010000766.1 GCA_015232735.1 Oligoflexales bacterium
CAAAAGGATTGCGAAAGCCCCGAAAATTGAAAAAGAGATAATGTGTATCGGAGACGCCTTTATGGCAGCATAGGTTACAAGGAGCACAAGAGCCGCAACGGCCAAAAAAATTCCAAGAAAATGACTCAGGGCACTGATCGGTTCTTTTATCCTTATCTTAAAAACAAGCCGCTTCATTTTGAATACTCCGAAAAAATGGCGTAAATTGCAGTTATTGGATATTTTTATCCATTGAGGAAATTGGATGCCAGCCGCGCTGAACCTTGTTAAATTATAACTAATCTCCATCCTGTGTTAGTAAATAATTTGCCAATGTTTTGTAAAAATAGTGTAAAACCGGTAACAGGCTGATATCCGGAAAATATTTTCAAAAAAAATACATGTTTTTGACCGCCCTGTCTTTTAAACCGCGTTACAGGAATTTTTTGTAACGGATTCACTCCCTTTTAAATTGGTCAGGGATCAAAAAACAGGCTTTCCGCAGCTGCCTTATAGGGGAAAATCGCACTCTGATCGCTTATTATCCTGGAATAATTAAATAAGGCGCACTGGTTGTCGAAAAGTCAAATTCGGTTCCATCGCTGTAGCTGCCTGAGAGAATCGATTTGCGAAGCTCTGTCAACCTGGCCTTCTGTTCTTGAGTAAAAAAATCCGCACATCACTTGCCAGGCGTGTGCGTATGGAGACCATGAATTCGGGTACATTGGATAATAGGACGAAAATACAAATAAACCCCGAATGTTCAAATATCAGCGGGGAGGAATCTTCTTCAAAACCTCTGTCAGAAATATCCAGAATTTCTCAACCGAAGGAATATGCAGCTTTTCATCAGGAGAATGCGGAAACTGAATCGTGGGTCCGAACGAGATCATCTCCATCTTTGGATAAAGTCCGCCGATGAGCCCGCATTCAAGACCTCCGTGCGTAAGGGATTCAAGTGCCGGTTTCCTGAATTTTTTCTGATATGTCTCTTTCATAAGCGCAAGGACGCCGGAATTGACATCAAGTTCCCAGCCTGGATAACCCCCAGTCTGTTCGATCTCGGCTCCAATAAGCTGAAAACAGGATTTCACCATGCCGGCGACATTAATCTTGGCTCCTTCCTTTGAACTTCTCTGGAGCGTGCGGATGTCAAAGTACTTCTCCTGAGTAAGAAGCACACCCAGATTTGAAGAGGACTGCACTGCATCCGGAACGTCCGGATTCATTCTCACCACGCCGTTTACGCAAGCGTTAAGGGCATTAAGGAGGCTGTCGCTCCTGTTTTTTGAAATGATATGGTTTGGAGAGTTGCATGGCGAAAGTGAAATGAACAGATTGGGATCCGTTTTTCTAAACTCCTCCTTCAAGATCATCGACATTTCGTGAAAACTCATTACAAACCCGCTTTCATCAGATTGGGGTATGGCCAATGTTGCCGAAGCCTCCCTGGGAATGGCGTTTCTCAGTGTTCCCCCCTCGATTGAAAAAAGTCTCAGATAAAAACTCTGATTTAATCTGCAAAGAATCCTGACAATCAACTTGATCGCATTTGCGCGTCCAAGATGAATATCGCATCCGGAATGCCCGCCGCTCAGACCCGTCAGCTTAAGCTGGTATGAGATGTGGCCGTCCGGATACTTCTCAACCTCGAACGGCACCTTGATGTTCGTGTCTATCCCGCCGGCACAGCCGATGCACAGATGCCCCTCTTCCTCATTATCAAGGTTTATCATTATGTCGGACTTTAAAAAATCCGCCTTGAGGCCGAAAGCGCCGGTCATCCCTGTCTCCTCATCGACGGTGAAAAGCACCTCCAAAGGACCGTGATCCAGATCCTTTGATTCCAGAACCGCCATGGCCGCCGCAAGTCCAAGCCCGTTATCCGCTCCCAGGGTTGTTCCCTTTGCCTTTACCCAGTCTCCATCAATATACGGTTTTATCGGGTCCGTAAGAAAATCGTGCTTAACATCCGAATTCTTCTGCGGGACCATATCAAGGTGGCCTTGAAGCGCAACAGTCTTCCTGTTCTCATACCCCTTTTTTGCCGGCTTCCTGAAAAGGATGTTGCCTGCACCGTCCTTCAAGGTCTCAAGGTTGTGTTTCTTCCCGAAATCAAGCATAAAATTTATGATTTGGGACTCGTTTTTGGATGTGTGCGGTATCGAGCAGATAGCCTCGAAATTTTTCCAGATGATATCAGGTTTTAATCCTTCAAATACATTTTCCATATTGATCCTTTCGCTGTTGTTGCATGTTGGCGATACTAAAAAACATGAAGACAAAAACTCTCTTTCATCAAGTTTAAGGAAACCTCTCCTTCAGGGCGAGGCCCTTCAAGCTAACTAAAATCAGGAGAGGTTTAAAGCCTC
>JADFZC010000767.1 GCA_015232735.1 Oligoflexales bacterium
GTTTCTTCTCGCGGGAACCACCTATGGGTATCAATATTTTTCCTGCCATACTTATCGTCAGTCTTTTTTTAGGATTTTCCGGCGGGCCGGGCTTGTATGCCCTGTCGAGCATGCAAAAAAAAGAAACATCAAATCAAATTGTTACAAGTGCCGGGTTCGACAGTGCCGACGATCAGGCAAAATTCCAGAAGGGGGTGGGATATTTCAACAGGGGTGATTATTCCGCCGCATCCTCTGTTTTTCAGGAGCTCCTTAAAAAATACAAGGATCATGTACCTTCGAAAATTTATCTGGCAAGGACGTTTTTCCAGCAAAGAGATTTCAGTGAAAGCATAGCTGCCTTTAAGGAAATTCCGATGGAAAAGCTCCCGCCTGAGGCCCGTCATGAGTTTGGTCTTTCCTATTACCAGGAAAAACAATACGAAAATGCAATTTCGCAGCTAAAAACCATCCCCAAAAACCATAAATTATACGACCTTTCGAATTACTATGCCGCTCAGTCGGCATTCAAAATAGAAAGATATTCGGAGGCAAAATCCTTTATTGAGAAAGCTGTTGTGCTTCCGGCGAAATACACGACTGTCAGAAACCAGCTCAAAAAGAAAATTGATGAACAGCTCGGCGAGAGAAAGGGAGAGGCGGTAAAACTGAGTGCTCCCATAAAAGATCCGATTCCAGCGGCCAGACAGCCTGTATCACGGCAAATTCAGGCGAGGGAGGGAGAGAAGGAGGGTGAGACGCCTCCGGCTGCCCTGCCCAGGGAGAGTGTTTCGAAGGTGAAGGAGGCGGAATCGAAAAATTCATCTTCCTCCGAAACAAAGAAGCAAAAAAATGGAATATCCAATACGAAGATAGGACTTGGATATGTAAGAGACGATCAATCGGTTCAGTTTGATTTCAATTCCGAAAGACGGTCCGGTCTGGACTCGACATACGCAGGGATAGGGCTGTCGCTTGCTTCAGGAAGTTACGGAAAAGGCGCGGCGGAAACTTTCGTACTGGATGGCGTGCTTGACCTGAGAGTAGAAAAAATATCTTATGATAATGCTCCATTGAATATCCAAAGGGATCCCAAAAAATCGCTCAGGGCCTCCTCCCTGGAAAACAGCAATCTTAGCGGAGAAGCCTTGGCGGATGTGGATTTGAACCTTGGAGCATCATACTTTTTTGACCAGGACAACAAGCTGGGAGTTTCGGCGGGCATATTTCAGGTCACTCCAAAGTTCAACCAAAAACAGATGTCTGCCTTAAGAGGAATGAAATTATATTACACGGGTGATCTTGCACCGTTTTCGCTTTTCCTCGATTCAGGTCTGTACCAGTATCTGGGCAGCGGCTATTCACTCGGATTCAGTCAGTACAGGGAAAATGTCATATTTCAGTATGAAAAAAGAGAACATTACAGGGCGCAGATTGGAGGCATGTTCGATCAATTTGATTATTATGGAAAAAATATAAATGGTCCTGATCTGATCAATACTGCCCTGGCAAATCTGCTGTTTTATTTTTCATATGGCGTTGAAGTCGGCGGTGAGGTTTTCTATGAATACAGCAAGGATTACCATCTATATAATCTGTCCTCTCCAATGTCGGTTATTTTTAACCAGACAGCCGAGGGGGGATCCCTGATGATGAACATTGTTCCGCTTGAATGGATAAGGATATCGATACGGGGATTCATAGAGAGAAAATATTTTGGCGATACTGTTCCCGATCGCCCTGATATTATGGATGTAATACTAAAGAATCATTTTAATTACGTGTCAGGCACATCTTTTTCCGTCGCTCTGGAAAAAACCTACTGACGAAGGAGGGACTTTTTGGATACCGAGTGGATAAAGAATCTTGCCAGATTGAACACTCCGAAAGAGTCGGACAGGGATCGAAACAGGAGCATTCTGAAGGAAAAACTGCTTTTGGAATGGGCTGGCTTCATGCCGCGGCTTTATCAGGAGGTCTGCCAGGCCTGTGAAGTGTTCAATATGCATAACGTCACGCAGAAGGAGATCAAGATTATTCCCCTTCAGGCAGGTGGCAGCCATGCTGCAGTGGGGTTCATTTTAATATATAGTGGTACTCAGCTGAAAATAGAACAAAAGGATTATCGAGCCGAAGTTTATTTGATAAAGGTGAGCGGGTTCAGGAGATTTCAGAAAAGAGTTCATTTGATAGAACCAAAAATCGATTCCCTTGGCGGAATATTCTGGATTATGGACAAAAAATCATTTATGACCTATGAATTGCTAGTCAAGAGATTATTGGTTGATCTTTGCCATTACGCAAAAGAGCTTGATACGGGAAAATACTGAATTGGAAATTTCAAATTTTTGTAAGCCGCTTTGGAGCAGGG
>JADFZC010000768.1 GCA_015232735.1 Oligoflexales bacterium
CCAAGCAGGCAAGAAAAAAGAACAGAAAGAAATGAGATGTCTGTGACAACGGGCGAAGAGACCCATGCATCAAAAACAGAAAACGATGTTTCCCGGGAAAGAAAGGTACTCATAGAAACCTGGGGCTGTCAGATGAATGTCGTCGATAGCGAGCAGATGCTTTCCCTTCTCAAAACAGAGAGGTTTACTGCGACCGACCGCCCTGACGACGCGGACCTCATTCTTCTCAACACCTGCAATATCAGGGAGAAGGCCAAGCATAAACTGCTAAGCAGGCTCGGCGAGTTGAGGCTGTTCAAGATTAGAAAACCATCGTTGAAGATCGCGGTGGCGGGTTGTATCTCCCAGATGGAAGGTGCGAGGCTTATCGAGGAGGAGCCTCTCATAGACATAATTCTGGGCCCCGGGAAAAAAAGGGAGCTTCCAGGACTTTGGAGAGATTCCCTTTCGTCCGGAAAGAGACAGGTCGCGACCGGATTCAGCGAACCTCCTGCGGACAGGGAGCAGGAGAGTCATACGGACAAGGAGCTGTCCGTTCCGGATACGCTCTCTGGAAGGAGCGAGGTTTCAAGGTTTGTAACAATCATTGAGGGCTGTCAAAATTACTGCACCTACTGCGTGGTTCCCTATGCAAGGGGAAAGGAGATCTCAAGGCCGAAGAATGAGATCCTCAGGGAGATAAGAGAACATGTCCGAAATGGTGTCACGGAAATCACGCTCCTTGGTCAAAATGTAAACAGCTACGGAATTGATCTCATAGGAACTCATGAACCATCCGATAAGGATGTAAGTCTCTTTGCCGATCTTCTAAGGGATATTCTTCCCATTGAAGGACTTAGAAGCCTTCGCTTTACAACCTCCAATCCTCACAACTTCACAAAAGATATAGCTGAACTGTTCAGAAGTGACAGGAAACTTGGCCGCCATATCCATTTGCCCCTTCAAAGCGGCGACAACGAAATCCTCGCAAGAATGAACCGGAGGGTTACCGTAGAGGAATATCTCAAAAAAACAGGCTGGCTTCGGGAGATAGACAGGGAGTTTGCGATTTCCACGGACCTTATTGTCGGTTTTCCAGGTGAAAGCCAGGAGCAATTTTATAATACCATGAGTGTTGTGGAGAAGGTACGGTACAGCTTCATTTACGGATTCATGTATTCGCCGCGGCCAGGAACAGCTGCAGCCGGCTTCAGGGATCAGGTTCCCCAATCAATAAAGAAAAAGAGGCTTGCCGAGCTTTTAGCCCTCCAGGACGAAATAACCCTCAGTCAGAATCTTCAGGAAATTGGCAGGACAAGAAGAGTTCACTGTCTTTATAAAAACAGGAAGGAGGATAATTCGTATTACGGACGCACCGAACACTTCAGGCTTGTAAAACTATTTTCCAAGGAAGATATAATTGGAAAGGATCTCAAGGTGGAAATAACGGCGGGAAACAAGACCGCATTATTGGGGACACACGACGTTACCTTTCGCTACAGCGACTAACTTTCTTATTGAGGACGTTATTGGGGACACACGACGTTCTTATTGGGGACCTTATTGGGGCTTATTGGGGACACACGACGTTACCTTTCCTTATTGGGGCTTATTGGGGACACACGACGTTACCTTTCGCTACAGAGACTAACTACAGGATGCTCTGGAATTTATTCCCGAGAGGATGTCACCTGATCTTAATTATAGGGGACACACGATAATGGCACTTCCTGAATGTATGGTTTTTTCCAGCCATATTTCATGAATAGTCTTTTTCCAGCAATATCGTTTGGTTCCCTGAATAATCAAAATTTTTTCCCGTCTTTTTATGTACAACGACGAAATAAGATATTAATGCAGAAGTAGCAGCATCGGTGGTGCCGGGAAAGAGAGTCCTGGAAAATGGGCTTTTTTTCCACTTTTTGATCCCTGGGAAAAGCCAGAATGGCTGGTCTTTCCTGGTGGAGGGATTTCCTGTTTTCCGATACTCTCCCAAATTTTTTGATTTTTCTTTTCTTCTCAAGTGACACGGATATTTGATCTTTCTTTATGGTATTGGATTTGCATGCTCCGCCTTGTGCAACAAAATGGACATAATTGCACCATGAGGATATCTAAAACTAGTACAAAAAGGTGAACAAATGAAACATGCAATTCAATACTCAATGAATAGAATCAAGAAAATAATCATCACTAAGGCCGTATTTCAATTTTTCTTTATCTTGACGGGATGTGTCATCACGCAGAATGTGACTCCAGTGGAAAATCTCAAATATGATCAAATCTGCGTTATCAAGAGCCCTTCGGTACAGGAATCTTTTCTTACTTCTTATAAAAATGCTTTAGAGAAAAAAGGATTTGCGG
>JADFZC010000769.1 GCA_015232735.1 Oligoflexales bacterium
CGAAGCGGGGCTTCGCTTGCGATTTTGATAGTCAGCGATGAAGACAACTGTTCGGCGAAAGAGCAGATTACAGACGGCGTATGTCTCGGCCAGCCATACCTGGAAACAAGTTATCTGACAAACGTCCTCTCAAACGACCTTGGAAGAAAATTAAAGGAGACGGCGAGAGTCTACGGCATTTTCATTCCGTCAAAGGAAGAAAGCCTCAAATGCCCGCTGGTCCCCTCTGTCAGCGGTTCCGCGACATGGCGCGGCAACGTCGCCTACAGGCACCTGGAAATCGTGGCCGCAACTGGAGGAGCATACGGCAGCATATGCGATGAAGATTACGGTGCAACGCTGGAAAAAATCAGCCTCGATCTGAAGAACCTCATCCAGACGAAATTCACGCTTAAATATCCGGCGATAGCCTCAATGACCAAAGTGTTCGTAAACGACGCTCCGCAAAGCACAGGCTGGTCCATCAGCGGAAACACCCTGGTATTTTCAACCGCTCCCGAGCCGTCGGCAAAAATCAGGATCGAGTATACTTATGTCGCAGCGGAAACGACGGATTTCACGACTCAAAAAGCGATTCAAAATCCTGATGAAATGACTGTTTCGCTCGATGACAGGGCGCTCACGCCTTCCGATTACAGGTTATCGGATGCCAAAAACAGCATTATATTCAAGAGCACTCCGATAGGCAAAGAGTTAAAGGTGTCCTATAAAAATGCAAACATAAATGAATTTCCCGTCACCATACCGAAAGAGCTTCAGGGGACAACAAAAGTGACGGAAAAGGAAAGCGGAAAAGCCATCGGCTTTGAACTTAAAGATGATAAAATCATCTTAAACAAAAACGATCTGAATGTTGGAAAAACCATACTTGTGCAGTACGACAACAAATACAGGGACCCTGCCGCCGTTCCCGTTGCGGAAAAACTCTACGGCAAAGGTGTGATAATCGCCAAAAGCAAGGACAAGACCTGCGTATCCCCTGATACGATCAAGGCTGCGGAAAACAGCATTGATATAACACAGTGCGGATTCGCCGAGGGAGACGTGATAAACATCGAGTATGAGTATATTGTCAACATAACCAACAAATTCACATTCGATGATGAAAAAATCAAAAACCAAAGCGATATCACCTGGACAGTGAAAGTGAACGGCATTGACACAAGCGACTTCACAAGAGAGGAAAACACATTTACGGTAAATGGTCTCAAGCCTGAGGATACTGTTTTGGTACAGGCAAAATTCTTTCCGTAAAAAATAAAATCCGTCCTCAGGGCGCAATTTCTGTCAGATCGATAAAGAAGCCTTTTGCCGAAACTGGAAAATTCTGGCATGGTATTTATGAAGACCAGTTTCAGGAAAGTGCTCACATAATAATCAGAGCCCTTTGCCCAAGGGCTTTTTTTGTTGATATGAGCTGGTTTTTTAACAGAAATGAGGCCAGAGGGAAAAATCCGATGTTGGATATTAAATTTATCAGAAATAACAGCGAATTAGTAAAAAAAGCAGCCCTGCAGAAACGTTTTACCGTCGACATTGACAGGCTCTTGGATCTCGACAGCGGCATCCAGAAAAAACAGGCGGAACTTGAACAGCTCCAAAAGACAAGAAACTCTGTGTCCAAAGCCATAGGAAAAGCGCCCCCGGGAGAAAGGGAGAACTTTATGAAGGAGGTTGCCGATATCAAACCCCGGATCGAGGCACTGACCGAAGAGCTGAAAAACATCCGCCAGGACTTCGACGCGCTGATGCTGCTTGTTCCCGCGCCAGCCAGAAGTGATGTTCCCGTAGGAAAGGACGAATCTGAAAATATCGAGGTCAAAAGGTGGGGCGAGATCCCCAAATTCGACTTCACACCAAAATCGCATATCGAACTTGGAACGGCACTTGATCTGATAGATTTTCAAAGAGGTGTGAAAATATCCGGTGCGCGCTCCTATGTTCTGAAGGGAATGGGAGCCAGGCTTGAGCAGGCGATGATCCAGTTCACCCTCAGCCGCCTTGTTTCCAAAGGGTACGTCCCCCTGTCAGTGCCGGTTCTGGTAAAAGAGCATACGATGGTGGGAACAGGTTATTTCCCGGGCGGAAGAGAACAGGCCTACTGCTGCGAAAAGGACGAAATGGCGCTGGTTGGAACCGCCGAGGTGCCGCTGACCTCTTTCTATGCGGATGAAATCCTGAAGCTTGAAAATCTGCCGATAAGGCTCACGGCGCAAAGCACATGTTTTCGGCGTGAGGCGGGTTCATATGGAAAAGATACCCAGGGGCTGTACCGGGTGCACCAGTTTCAAAAGGTCGAACAGGTCATCATAGGGATAGCCGACGAGATGGAATCCGAACG
>JADFZC010000770.1 GCA_015232735.1 Oligoflexales bacterium
CGGCCTTGCAGTGGTCTATCCAGTACTTCCTGATTTTCTCATCGGGATGGCTGAGAGTAAGGCCGTCAGCGCTCAGGGGATGCGAGAAGCATGTCGGATTGAAGTCGAGGCCGATGCAGCGTGTTTTCGCCCAATCCACCCACTTTTTGAAGTGCTTTGGCATAAGATCCGGCCGCTCGGGTCTTTCACCGGAAGTCTCCGCATAGATGGCGTGGAGGTTTACTCTGTGTTTTCCCGGGATGAGTGAAAGCGCCTTGTCAATATCCAGCCTGAGCTCCTCGGGTGTACGCGGCCTGCCGGGGTAGCTGCCCGTCGCCTGAATTCCGCCGCTGAGCTTCCCCTCGGGATTTTCAAAACCCCTTACGTCGTCTCCCTGCCAGCATTGGATGGAAATCGGAATCTTCGAGAGCCGTTCGATAACATTGTCAGTATCAACTCCAAGCCCTGCATATCTCTTTTTTGAAAGCTCATATGACTGAAGGAGCTCGGACTGGCCCGGTTCACTGTTTAGGAATAAATTGCACATAATCAAACCATGAAAATGCAGGTGAATGATCCCATGAGCCGCCTGACCACCAATTGCCCTCACCGGCGAAATTCCATTGGTTGATCCAAATAAAGGACGGTGTTTTTGGCACCTCTCCAGCGACCCTGTAAACCTCAGCTCCGTCGATGTACCAGGCGATATGATCAGGCTGCCAGTCAAAACCATACTTATGGAAGCCTGAAGCCGGATCGAAGTCAAGCCCGTAAACGTATTCATGTCCTCCAACACCGTCGTGGGCGTAATTGAACTGAACGGCAGGCTTGCCGTCTATCTTCCTGCTTCCGAGGATTTCGATATCGATTTCATTCCACGCGGTGCCGTAAGACGGACCGGTATATATGAAAAAGCCTGTTATGATCCCTGCCTTTGTCTGAGCCATCATGTTGACTTCATAAAAGCCGTATCCGAATTTTCTCGAGGTTTTTATTTCGCCACAGTAATCGGTCTTATTTTGTGAATTTACCGTGAGCCTCACGGCGCTGTTCCAGACGGTTTCCACATTCGAGGCATTCCAGGTGCACCCGAAAACGTTCCCATTGGACCACCCTGAGGATTTTGTCCAGTTGTCCAAATTTTCCATCGGGTCCCACCATTTCTCAGAGAACTGGCCGCCATGGGCGGAAGGCAGGGAAGACAGGTATAGAAATACGACGGTTGACAGGTAAAAACTATGCCTGGATATGATTCGCACCGGCTCTCCTTTGATTTTGCGCAAAGTTCCTTTTTTGATATTTTTGAAAATAAAAATTGATTTTCAGGAAAAATAAGATACAGGGATGCTTGTCAATAATCTATTTACAATTTTTGAACTTGACAATTCACATACGAAATATGACAAAAACAAGATCGTGGAAGTGGTATGAAGAAATGAGTGGTGATCTTAGTGGCAAACAATCAAAAAATAAAATCAGATCCATTCTATTTTGGCTTCTTGCTGTAAAAACCTATCCTCTGATAAAAACGCATCGTGTCTCCATTATAATAATCAGCATATATATACTCACTTTTTATGGATTACCTTTGCATGCGAAAAATGAGGTCCCATGGACTCCCACTCTTAAACCTACGGCAGATGGTTTGGTTTTTGACAAAATATATGGGATCTACGCTGAGGGAAGCAATGTTTATGTCGCGACAAATCACGGACTTTCGATTTCGCATGACCAAGGAAAGACATGGATCGATAATATAACTGGAAAAAAGGGAATTACATCTAATACTATCAAAGCTGTTTATGTGGCAGGTTCGACAATATATTTAGTGGGGGAAAATAAACCCGATGGCCGCTACGATCAGAAATGGTATTATCCCGCCTTAGGCATATCAATCTCGGTTGACAGTGGAAAAAGTTGGATAAATAAAGAAATTAAGGAAACAATCAGGGATTTTGATGGATTCAGTGATATAAGAGCTTTCTATGTCGCTGGACCCAATATTTATTTGCTGACGCGTATTGGACTTTTAAGCTCAATTGATGGCGGAAAGAGCTGGAATATTAGTAAAGATATGAAAATTGACAGCATACCGGTCATGATCGACGACGTTTTCACTGCGGGAATGAATATATATTTCGCAACCGGAATGGGATTATTTATTTCGACCGACGGTGGAAAGAGATTTGACCATAAAACGACCAAGGATGGATTGAGCTCGGATATCGTCACTCATGTTTGCGCTTATGGTTCTTATGTGTATGCATACACAAAAAAAGGGCTTTCGATTTCCAAGGATGGCGGGAAAAGTTGGAGCAATAGAACACCAAAAAAGCTTGAAAATGAGCGTAAGTGGTCTTT
>JADFZC010000771.1 GCA_015232735.1 Oligoflexales bacterium
GGCACTGAAGGACCGGGTGTCGAATCAGGAGAGGCTTTAAACCTCTCCTGATTTTAGTTAGCTTGAACAACCTCGCCCTGAAGGACGAGGTTTCCTTAAATTTGATAAATTCACAATTTCCCTATTTAAATTTTTCGGAAAAATTTTCCCTAAACTTTAGCCATTCAGGCAAATTAAGCTTTGAAGGCGTTATAAGCTTTGCCTTTCAAACACTTGGAGATTCAGTCTGAATTACCGGGGAAGGGAGTAAATTTTCCGGTTTTGCGATATCCATCCAAAAACCTTGAACATAAGCTAATCCTGTCATATTATTTCAAAAGTTTTCACAATAACAAATACGGCCTACAGGGGGAACTTTTAAATTTTTATGAATGACTTTTTAAAAAATATTCTCTTTATATTTTCTGGAGTGCCACTTTAAGGATGTCGATCAACCGCCGCCGCCTAAGTTTTGCAATTGCCACAGGCCTTCTTGTCGAAGTGATCTATAAAATCACACCGCTTCTTATTCTTTATCATGCCCAAAAATGCCTGGGGCTTGTTGCCTTCGGCTGGGCACAGTACGGAATCGCCCTGTTTGAAACCATGCAGCCTTTTGTCGGCTACGGCTACTCGAATTTTGCCATGTCCGAAGTCAGCAGAACGTGTGGAGACCATGGAAATTCGCGCAGGCTTTTCTCGCATATAGTTTCCATACGGGCAGTCCATGCCGTCCTAATCATATCGGGGACCATCATATGGAGCGCTTTTCAGCCTGACGGAACACCGTTCAGTGAATCCGCGGCTCTTCTGGTATTTGTCATGCTGGCAACCGCCATGGATTCCTACTGGTTCGTGATGGCGAGCCATAAACTGGCAGCCTTCAACCTCTTCGGAGGCATTACCAGGCTTCTTACACTTGCTGCGGCCTTCGTGCTGATAAGAGATCCCCAAGACAAGCGCATATTCATGGCACTGATGCTGCTGCCCACCACCCTGACTTCAATTGTAACCGGCATATACGCTTTTCGCCATCTCAGATTCAGCCGGCCCATAACAGCCGATATCCGCAAAATCTTTTTTAACTCTATACCTTTTACCCTTATTTCCGTATTGATTATCGCCTATGACCGCTACGATATCTTTCTTGCGGAGCACTGGTTTGGCCTTGCGGGAGCAGGAGCCTATTCGGGCCCGGCAAAACTTGTTCAAAGTCTCAATCTTCTCACAGGATCTGTAGTACTCGCCTTTTATGCGGAAATTGTTACGGTACAGGACAGACAGTCGCTTTACAGGCATACGGCCCTGAGCCTTTTTTGTCTCATGGCAATAGTAACCCCCATGGTTTTTGGCGCTCCATTTTTGGAAAAGCAGCTCATTTCAATCATATTTGTAAACCACTCTCCGTCGGCCGACGGAGTCTTCAGCCTCCTTATCATCGGAATAATGGGAAATGCCCTTATCGCCACATTCGGTATACAGCTTTTGCAGGTAAAAGGCTTCCACTGGCGGTTTATTTGGGCGCTTTTGGCAGGTTTCGTCATTGGACCATTTATCGCATTGATTCTCAAGGAAAACCTTGGACTCAAGTCAGTTGTCATCGGATCGCTTTCGAGCAAGGCTCTGGCCTCGGTCCTTGTTATCCTGGGTGCGCGCGGGCTGATCGGCCAAATACCCTGGGCATCGCTGACCAGAACCATTATGGCAGGAATTGTCATGGCCTCTTGCCTCCATTTTCTTCATATAGAAGGGATCATCCCAAGCCTCCTCGTCGGAAGTCCTGTTTATATGATTTCCCTGATTCTGTTAAATCGCAGTGAGGTCGGCGAAATTATGAGACACCCCAGGATAGCCCGATTTTTTGGCAAACAATATTAAGAGATATTATAATATATTATATGTGCATAATATTTTTATAATTGACATAACAATATTCTAAATGTACATTGCCTAATTGTCGGGTCTGAAGTCCTGACGCACCTGACCTCATTTACCGATAGCGACTGAATCAAAAAGGAGTCTGTTCATGTCAAAAATTAAGAGCGTTATTTTCGCATCTGTTATCGCGCTGCTTGCGGCATGCCCAAGCTATGCCGTGACAGCTGCCGCACATCCGCCAAAAACAACCAAGGCTTTAGCCTTAAGTGCAAAGAAAGCCCTTAAAAAACAGGCCGCAAAAGCAAAGAAAAGCAAAAAGAAGCCCAAGTTGGCAAAGAAAAGTTCAAAGAAACTTTCAGCGAAAGCAAAATTGAGTCAGCATAAAGCAAAAAAGGCATCGAAAAAAAGAGCCTGATAATTAGGGTCTGTTGACATTTCGTCATCGTCGTCATGGACCTAAGTGGGCCTTGCTCGTATACA
>JADFZC010000062.1 GCA_015232735.1 Oligoflexales bacterium
TCAATCAGCCTTGCATGCTGTATTCTGCTGCTCATGTGAAACAGGAAATCGTCAAACGAAAATTTTCCGGCAATAGACATCGTCTCTCTTAACCCATATGTCGTGGTACCAATGAATATCCCGATCTCGGAGGGTTTGTATCTGCGAAAGAGGCCTGTACTGTCATTTATTTCGTCTATTACCCGGCCAGCCATATGCAAAATGACCTCGTCCGGATCACTCCGGCGATTTTCTGGTATGTCAAGGGACATAAAATCCACTTCACCAAGAGGAACGCTGGTGAGATATTCATACCTGTGGGAACTTTTGATGCCTGTAAGTCCCGTTTTTAAGGAATCCTTAAAATCCTTGAGACCCGTGCCAAGAGAAGATACGCAGGATGCCCCCGTAATATGCGTGAAAGAAGAATTTTCAGCGAAAGAAATTAATTGATGCATTGATTTTCCACAGCACTTGCAATAGATCCGACACTTGCCAATATCTTTCTTCCCGCCTCATCATTTTTTATTTTCAGTCCAAAATTTTTGTCCAGGTTGATGACAAGTTCAAGAAGATCGACTGAATCAAGTCCCAATCCCTCACCGAAAAGGGAGGCATCTTCTTTTATATCCGTAATATTTACATTGTTTAAATTGGCTGTCTTAATTATCAGACACTTTATCTGATTTACTAGTTCCTCACGATTGGTATGCATCAGTAAACGTCCAAAAAATAAATTAATATAAAGAACTCTATCGTTTTTTTATTAGCAAGATTTCGAAAAAAATAAAAGAAGCCATTTGCCTGCGTCACAATAAAATTGATATTCAAATAAAAGCTGCAATTGCCAGCTGATGCGAAATGGGCAGGCGACACATTCTGAGTACTTTTGCACATTAATCGCACAAAATATCCCTTTGAAAAAAGTTGAAACATTTTATTTTAATGAATTGAAGTTAAAATATGATTAAACATATACAATGTCTTGATCTCTAAGAAAATAGGCATGTATTTATCATCTTTATCAACAATAAATTTGATTTTCAAAAATATCTTAACATTTTAAGAGATTAAGATGTTAATACGGCAGATGACTTGCTCCTTTTAAAGAGTAAATAATATAATATTAATATTAAGGGTAAAAGTCTCCAATCAGAAATTTATGACGTTTTACCCTAAAGTCTTAGCCCGATAAACCGATCAACATATTGACAGTATTTTTTAGGCAAATTTTGATTGTGTGGAAGCATTAACTTTCTATGCAAACATCTCACGGATGGAGAGTAAAGTATGAATACAAACACCGATCCTAATCTTCAGCCCAACTCAATGGATTCGGAATTCAATGACCCTTCCAGAAGAAGCTCCAAGGCAAATCCTTTTACAGGAGATTTGAAAGGCGAGTTTACGAGCGACTTTGGAACCAACACCAATGCGGTATCCCAGATTTTCAAAAACAACGGTCTGGGAGGAGAGGGGAGAACCAGAACAATTCTCATCGGTGTTGGAATTCTTATAATCCTTCTTGGAGTTCTTTATTATGTAATGGATTCCGGAGACGAGGAATTTAAAGACGAGGATCTGGCTCAAACGAGCGAAGAGGGGGATAAGGCTGCTCAAGAAGAGGAAGAGGACAGCGCAGGTCAACAGGAAGCTCAACAGGCAACAACACAACAGCCGCAAGCTGACGCCTCTTCTGCAAAAGCCCCTGCAGCGGCCGGCGCAGCTGCAACCGCCCAGAGCCCTGCGGCAGCCGGGGGGTCAAGCACAGGCCCGATAAGCGTTGTTCAGCCGACCAAGGGCGCAAGCCATAATTATGATGAAACCCAGGGACCTGCAGTCTTTGAATGGAACGGAAAGGCTGACAGGATTGTTTTTTCGAGATCGCCAAGCATGAAACCGGTATCGAGAATAATAAATCTCAATGGAGCTTCAAAATACAAATTCGACCATCCCCATCCAGGCACCTGGTATTTTCGTGTTGAAAACAGCGAAGGAGCAAGTGATGTCATAAATTTCACCGTCAATCCGCCCGTAAAAAGAAACATAAAGGTACAGCAGCCAACAGCAGGCGGAACTATCTCAGGCAACGGCGGTGTGGTCACCTGGGAGCCGGATGCCAAGGTTGCCAGATATCAGGTTCAGCTTGTCACAGCAGGTTCAAGCTGGGCCAATGCACCCTACCGTTTTGGAACTTCCGGAACAAGTGTGGCAATTAAAAATGTACCTGCCGGATCCTACGACTTAAGAGTCGGAGCTTTCTCCGAGGTTTCCGGTCGATGGGAATGGAACGTAATATCCGGGGTCAAGGTGGAGTGATATCTCACTTTCTCTGTTCCAAACATCTAGAAAAGGTCTCTATCTGATTAGAGATCTTTTACTATAGAAATAAGTTGTTATCTCTGCAGAAAATCGGAAAAAGCGAGATGGTTGAACCATGGAACTAACTGGCAGACGCATTCTGGTCATAGACGATGACCTTGAAATAAGAGAACTTATCAAGTCTATACTGCAAAGTAACGGGGCTTTCCCCGTCATTGCCGCCAATGCGACCCAGGCACTCGACATAGTTGCTTCAAGCCAGCCATTTGACGTATTTCTTCTTGATCTGATAATGCCAATAGGAAATGGCTTTGATTTCATACAATCCGTAAGAAGAACAAAAAAGGGACATGGGGTTCCGATTATCGTAATATCAGGCAATCTTACTACCGAGAATGTAAAAAAACTGGCTTTTATGAACATTGTTGCTTCTTTGACCAAACCGTTCACGGCTCAGGATCTGACAGATGCGATTAAAAACATAGCATCAAAAGATAAAAATCAGGGGAAAAAATCGGGATATGATCCAAGACTCGTAAAATGTTTCGTAATAGCGACAAAGGAAGTTGTCGAATATTATCTGAAAAAACCGGCCAACGTTGAAAAACCAATCCAGAAAAATACCAATGAGGCATGCGGTTTCATTTCCAGTATCATTACCTTCTCCGGAAGAAACATAATGGGTTCGATGTCTTTAACTTTTGACAAGAAATTTCTTCCAGTCCTTGCAAAAGAGGTATTTATGGGTGAGAAGGTCACTTTGGATGAGGATCTTCTTAAAGACCTGGCAGGAGAGATAAACAACCAGATAATGGGAAAAGCCAAGATGAACCTCATCAAGCTGGGATTTTCCATGGACCTGGGACTGCCAAGCGTCATCGTCGGCGAAAAGCATACAATAACACACAAGACAAAAAATCCAATCGTCATGATACCCATCGACTGCGACGGTTCAAAATGCGTTGTCGAGTTCTGCATGGCCGAGGGCGCCGAAATAGAGGAATGCACGGACGAAAATATTACGAAACCGGACGTTGGTATCTGGGCATCCTGAACAACTCAATATTTTTCTATCCCTGAATCTTCCCTGACAGCAAATCCGAGGCAAGCCTTAGTCCCTCCTCTTTTGTCTTCCATGCCTCCCTGCGAAACTGCTTTTTGAGAAAAAGCAAAATTCGTCCTATTTCAGCACCCTCCGATAGTGAGAGATCTTTTATCAGTACTTTTCCGTCAATCGGCATGTTCGCCTTTCTGAGCCATGAATAGTTATTTTCGATTCCTTCCACGAAAGACAGCCTTTCATCGTCCTCCGGAAACAGCGTCCTTAACGTGGGAAGGATGACGTCCAAAAATCTTCCTTCCCAGCATCCCTCGTCACAGCGATCAAGGTATTCCATAACCTCGGTTACGTCATCAGTCTTCTCCGGAAGATTCTGCTTTCCCCATAAAAGAGTTTTAATTTTTTCCGTATTCTGATTTGACAATTTCAATCTGGAACCAATCGCATGTACAGCCCTGATTCCCATCTCCGGAGAAATCATGGAAAATATGCGGCAAAGCGGTCTGAAGCTGTTTTCGATTTTTTTTAAACCGGTAATTTTTTCCCTTGAAAAATCTTTTCTGTCAAACTCGGGGAACACCAGTTCCCAGATTCCAGTCTCAATCATCTTGTCCAGAGCATCCCCTGGATCATCGAGTTCGAGAAGCAGCATTATTTCAGAAGTGATTCTTTCCTGGCTGACTTTTTTCAATCCTTGCCCCTCACTCCTTATGGCCGAAAGAGCTTCGAAGTCCGGACGAAGCGAAAATCTTACCCAGAATCTGAAAAACCTCAAAATCCTGAGGTAGTCCTCCCTGATTCGAATGGAAGGATTGCCAACAAAACGCAGAACACCCTCGTTAATATCCCTGATACCCCCAAAATAATCAAAAATCCGCCCATCTTTGTCTTCAAACATCGCGTTTATGGTAAAATCCCTTCGGGCGGCATCCTCCTCAAATGAGGTTCCAAATTCCACAACCGCATGTCGTCCATCCGTTTCAACATCCCTTCTGAGAGATGTTACCTCAAAGCAGCCCTTCTTGCTGACGACAGTGACTGTTCCATGTTCAATCCCGGTTGGGACCACCTTCATCCGGCTTGCTTTAAAAATTGAACATATGGCTTCAGGCAGTGCATCAGTGGCAATATCATAATCAGAAGGATCTCTTTTCATGTACCTGTCTCTTACGCATCCCCCGGCAAGACGCGCCTGATATCCTGAATTTTCAAGTATGTCGATAAGCTCGACAGCGCCTTCGTATAATCGTTCGTTCTTATTTTGCACCTGTTTCCCTCTTCAATAATAATAAGACCTTATTATCGCGTTTTTATCGATATTTGAAATCAATTATTTTTTCAGTTTGTCGGGATCGGGATCGGGATCGACAATCGGGAAGCTGGAACTCGGGTTATCGGGCTTTACCATGCAAGGCCATAACATACAGAATTGCTTATTAATTTACATATAACTTTGGATTGACGCCAGGAAACTTCAACTTTGCTGCCAAAACTCCGATACCCTTTTATATGCTATGAAAAAGGCGCCAATAATTCCAAGTCCGGGACAGCCCGCGCCGCATTCCTGGCTCTCCAAAATAGTGTTGTCCAGCAGGGGGCATTTTATGATCTTTCAGTCAATCAGAATCGGACGCAAAACCTTCATCAATGTCTTGGTTCCGCTTGTGGCCGTCGCGCTTGTCCTTTGTTTCATAATGTATCACGTCTTTGACTCAATCGCCACCTCTGCGTATATCGAAGGGAATACGGATCAGATGCGAATTGTTCTCGGGGCAGTCAGCGGCATGCTGGAAAAACAGCAGGAACAGGCCGTAGGCGGTGGCATCAGCCCTGAAGCCGGCCGGCAAAAGGCTGTCGAACAGATTAAAAACGTCCATTTCGGGGCAGATCAAAGCGAACCCCTGTTTATGATCGCTGAAGACGGCATGTTGCTTGCGTTTCCCGAGGATACGGGACTGGAAGGAAAAAACCAGATTGATTTTCGCGATGCAAATGGAAAGCGGATGTTTGCGGAAATGATCGAAACGTCAAAAAACAGCAAAGACGGCGGTATTGTCAAGTTTACCTGGCATCAAAAGGCGGATTCATCCGCTGATGACCGCATAGGTTTTGTGAAGCTCATCAGGCCATGGAACATAGTGGTCGGCTGCAGCATAAAAGTCTCAAAAGCGAAGTATCAGGCCGGCCTCGTGTTGCGGGCCGTAATTATCGCGTGCCTTTTCGTTGTTTTCTTCTTTTCAATATTTCTTCTGATCCTTCTCTATCGATCGATCATCACTCCCATCCGGCAGGTAATAGCGAATTTTTTAAATATAGCATCCGCCATGAAAGAGGGCAGGATTCAATACCGGGGACAGCTGCGCAGTGCAAATAACGACTTTGGGGCGATAGTTGCGATAATTAACGAAATCCTGAATCTCTGGGAAGATCCGCTGAGGGAAGCCATGACCGTAATGGAACATCTTGCCCGCCAGGACCTTACCGCCCGTATCAAGGGACATTACAAGGGTGAACTCAAGCTGTTTGCCGACAACATCAACAACGCGATCAGCAATCTTCAAAAAAGCATGGTGCAGGTCAGCAGCACGGAAAGATTCATGCGGGAGGCTGTCGACAGTTTTATCAATACCAGCAGCGCCATGTCGCAGGCGGCAACCGAGCAGGCGGCATCCCTGCAGGAGATCTCAAGCTCGATTGAGGAAATTTCCTCACAACTCAATCAAAGTGCGAAAGAAAGCAAACAGATAAAGGAACTTACAGTATGCGCACGGGACGAGGCCAGGGATGGCGACACGAAGATGCAGGAGATGAATACTGCAATGGCGGCAATAAATCAATCAGGAGTGAATATTGCCAGGATAAACAAAACGATTGAAGGAATAGCTTTCCAGACCAATCTTCTGGCTCTCAATGCCGCAGTTGAGGCGGCGCGGGCCGGCGCTCACGGCAGAGGTTTCGCTGTCGTCGCGGAAGAGGTCCGCCATCTGGCAAACCGAAGCGCTGCTGCGGCTACCGAGACAACAGCTCTCATCGAAGGTTCCATCATGAAAGTACAAGATGGCGGAACTATCGCCGGAAAGATGGGAAACTCGCTTCAAAATATTGTCACCAATATCGTCATGGTCAGTGAGCTGGTTGAAAAAATTGCATCAAACGCCGAGGAACAGGCGGCCGGCATGATACAGATCAGCCATGGAATCCGTCAGCTCGATCAGGTGACGCAAACAAACAGCCAGTATGCCGAGCAGACCTCCGAAGGTGCGATGGATCTCGAAAAACACAGCACAAAACTTGCCGAGATGATCGGACAATTCAAAATATCATAATGTTTTGTCATCATGGTATTTGACATCTGACCGCCATCTGATATTTTTTACTCTGACTCATTAAAATCGCGCCCGGACAGAAAAAAGAGAAGACAATGGCACCCGAAAACGAGTTTTCGCCAAAAATATCCATAATTACAGCTACATACAACGCCGAAAATTTCATAGACAACCTTATTGTCTCCCTGAAAAGCCAAACCTGTGCAAACTGGGAATGGATCGTGGTTGATGACGGTTCCAATGACGGTACTTTTGCCAGGTTGAAGCATGAGATGGAAAAAGATGAAAGAATCAAGGTCTTTCAAAAAGATCACGAAGGAATACC
Organism: Oligoflexales bacterium; assembly: GCA_015232735.1. Next base: position 7,013 of record JADFZC010000062.1, read on the forward strand.
TGCTCTGAGCCGAAATGTCGGAATAGAAAAGGCCTCTTCAGAACTCCTTGCCTTCTGTGACCATGATGATTTCTGGGTTCCTGAAAAACTTGAGATACAGATATCTGCTTTCCGGAAGTTTCCCAAAGCCTCCATTGTTCATACAGAAAGAGTAATATGGCAAAATAAGCATCTTCCGGAAAAATGGCCCTTTATCAGGTGGGACAACAGCAATTTCAAACTTCAGCCGATCAGCAAATGCCTCCTCAGAGAATGCAAAATCACATCATCTTCCACAATGATTCCAAGGCACCTTATGAAAAAAATAGGGGGATTCAACCCCGCCTCGACAGGAGTGGATGATTATCACGCTTACATAAAGCTGGCATTCCTCGGGGATATCGTATCGATAAATCTCCCTTTGACCTATTATTACTGGCATGAGGGGAACCTCAGCCATGTAAAAGACATATTTGCCAAAGGCCTCACGGCAATGGCAGATGAACTCGAAAAAGAATCAATCCCTCCTTACGTGGTGAGATCCATTAAGGCTCAGGCATTAAAAAGATGGGGCGTGGTCTGGCTTGACAAAAATCCGATAAGGGCATCAAAATTCTTCCTTAGGTCCGCAATTAATTCGCCTTCATTCAAAACAATCCTGTTAATGAAGCTGGCTTTGATATTCTCTTTCCTTCCGGTTTCCTTGAGGACACGGCTCAGGGTCAGTCTTCAAAACACATTCCGTCCTTTGAAGTCCTTGGAATAGCATCACTCAGAGCCTGCCCAAAAAAGCCATGACTCGGCGTTGCTCGTCGCCTAAAAAATCCTCATTTACCAGCGCGTAAACTCCGGTTTTCCTCCTCCTCGCGCCTTGATTCCCGGCTTTTTTGGGCAGGCTCTCATGCCCAGCGGAAAACCTTGAGCGAAACGACAAATCCGACAAGCGCCCAGGCAATAAGAATAAGACATTCAACTGCAACCGATTCAATGCTTCCCGACTGGTTGAATATTATCCTGAAAGCATCATTGGTTGCTGTAAGGGGCAGCGCTTTAATAAAAGGAAGAAAAATTTCCGGAAACCTTTTGTAACTGAAAAATGACCCGGAAAGAAGCCACATTGGCAATTGGACAAAATTCATCCAGCCGGCGGCCACCTCGGTACTGGCCGTCCTGGAAGCAACGAGCAGTGAAACTCCGGAAAACGCCATGGTGCTGCACAAGGCCGCAAAACAAAGGGCCGGCAGACTGCCGCTTATTCTGACGTCAAACGCCAGATACCCAAAAAGCGTAATTATTACCACTTCAAAAAAGAGAAATATCAGCCTTGACAGGAAAAATGAAAGTAGAAAATGGGATCTTCGCATGGGAGTGACGGCAAATCTCTTGAGAAGTTTCCTGCGCCTTGAATCAACGATATTATATCCCATTCCCCACATGCAGCTTCCCATGATATTCATCCCTATCAGACCCGGAAGTAGAAAATCAATATACCTGCCCCCTCTTTCGCGCCCGATAATATCCTTGCTTGGAATGGAATCCAAAGATCCAAAATATTTCTGAACAGAATCATTTATGTGACAGCGGATACCAAGCGCCCCTGGCTGCATCATGTCGAAATGATAATCCAGTTCAATTTTTCTCTCGAGATTTTCCCTGGCAAGCAGCACAAGATCGAGGTCTCCCTTGTTCAGCTCCATCATCGCGCCTGCTTCATCCATTTTTGCAAGAACAATTCCCTTCCCGGTTCCAAGCGCGGGGATGACCCTGGAGGCGGCAGGTCCCACCACGGCTATTTTTCCGCTCAACGGCTCCTGCTGATGAAAAGCCGTTCCAAGACCGATGGCAAGAACAATTGGAAAACCGAATGTCCAGAAAATGGCCGCCGGATCCCGAACGAAATCCAGAATACGCATCTTTACAAGTTGATAGAGGGGATTTCCCCAAGTCAAACCCTTATCAGCCATTGCGAAGCCCCCGTCCTGTCAAGTGGATAAAAACATCGTCAAGTGTGGCCTCGTGGGTCAGAAGCGATCTGATAGCCAGACTTCTGCTGTTTGCAAAAGCAAGGATTTCCGGCAGCGCCTGCGTAATATCCTCGACAAGAAATGCAAGCGATCCCCCCCGGCGGTCAATTCTGTTTATCATGGGCAGGTCTGCAAAAACATTTGCGCTGGTTTCCCGCTCAAATTCAATCTCAATCACTCTCTCTCCGCCTAGGGCCTTGATCAGATTCTTTGGCGTATCAAGCGCCATAAGCTTTCCGTGGTCCATGATTGCAATTCTGTCGCACAGATGTGCGGCCTCATCCATGTAATGTGTCGTAACAAGGGCTGTGCCGCCTCTCGTTACAAAATCCTTTACCACCTCCCAAACCCTTAGCCTTGCCTGAGGATCAAGTCCTGTCGTCGGTTCATCAAGAAAAAGAAGTTCAGGACGCGATATGAGAGCACAGCCCAGGGCAAGCCGCTGCCGCTGACCGCCTGACATCTTGCTGATTCTTGAATTTCGCTTTTCCTCAAGCCCGACAAGCTCGATGATCTCATCTATCTTCCTGCCATCCCCATAAAAGCTTCTGAACAGCTGGAGTGTCTCAAGAACTGTAAGCGTATCAACCAGATGGGTTTCCTGAAGCACAATCCCCATTCTCGACCGCAGCAAGCGGTCCTGACCATCGCCCCACCTTTTTCCAAAGACCTCTATCTGCCCGGAGACGGGCTTCAGAAGTCCTTCAAAAACCTCCACCGTCGTCGTTTTGCCGGCACCGTTGGGCCCAAGTAGGCCAAAACATTCACCGCCGAAAACCGTGAGGTCCAGATCGTCCACCGCGGTTACCGGGCCGAAGGTTACCTTCAGATTTTTACAGGAAAGAACTGTTTTTTTATTGTTCTGCATATTTAAGTGGCACTTTCAGCAGCAATTTATGATCCAAACCTATCGCAAGAATATCTTCTTTATTACTTAATCACCGGTCTTGACAATATAAAAAATGCTTTTGCCGGAACTGGAATCCATGTAGAACAGTTGCATGGAAATTTTTGATATGGTCCAATCCGCAAATTTTGACAAGATTGTGCTGTCAAAGCGCCTAGGTACCATTTGCCGTTTCATACTTCCCGGTTATCCCCTTTATGATATCTGCAGCGACCATGGTCTTGTCGGTCTCTATGCGCGTTCCATACGCCTCGTTCCGGAAATCTTTCTCGTGGATAAATCGGCAAAGGCCACAAGCAGTCTCAAGGCGAGGTGTGATCGTTATCTCCCGGAAGACAGCATGAGGCATATCATTTGCGTGGACGCAAGGAAGTGGCAACTCCTGCATTCCAGGGCGACGGTCGTCATCAGCGGCGTGGGCGGGGCCACCATAGGGGAGATTCTTGACACTCTTTTTGCTGAAATGCCCATGAATCACAGACTGATTCTTTCTCCCTTCAAGACTGTTCAGAGCCTCAGGAGATATATTGCAGACCGGGGATGGAAAGAGATACATAACGAGGCTGTCGCTGAAGGCCGAAGACTGCGCGATATTATCGTTGTGGAATAGCGGATAAATTTTATAATTGAATCGAGCAGGCATAGCATCTATAATCACCCCCACGCATCAAATGGACAGCATGTTTTTTTTTTATTTTCAGTTAGGGGCAAATGATCCATGGGCAAAGAGCACGGTGTTTTGGTCAGCGTCATAATGAATTGTTACAACTCGGAAAAGTATCTGAAAGAATCGATCGATTCCGTATACGCCCAGACCTTTGGGGATTGGGAGATAGTTTTCATAGACAATGCATCTACAGACGACAGTGCC
>JADFZC010000772.1 GCA_015232735.1 Oligoflexales bacterium
AAGTCATCATTGTTTGAATTGTTTAATTGTATAATCAATTTAGATCCTCTTCCTGTTGATGTTGAATACGATAAAATGATTAGACGTCTTAACTATATTGAATTTCTTGCGCAGTATAGAGAGTCGGAGTTGATAGAAAAAGAAATCTGGGATGCTTTTTTTAGTTCTTATTATATTGAATTATTTGAAAATCTTAGAGGCTGTAAAAAGCCAGGTAACGATATGCAAGGAACCGTATTATCAGGGTATGAACTTGTTATGAAGTCCGATATTGCTTGCAAGAGATATCGACATGAAAAAAGGAAACACAAATGAATAATAAAACGGAAAATTCTCTTGGTATAATGCACATGATGCTTGGCCCAAGGCCAAAGGCAAAAAAATGCATGAATACTATTAAAGGCAAAAGATGCAATACTGTAAATGCACTTATTAATGAAAAATGCGAAAAATGCGGCCAAGAAATAAATAAAAATTATGAGATGATGTATGCTGAATATTAATAATTCTTGTTGCGGCATTAATGCTTAAATTCAGACTATTTCTTCTAGGTTGTAGCATCGTACCGACTAATTATATACTGCAAAGAAAAACAGCAATATTTTCTCTCGTTTTTCCTGTTAATTTGCTTTGTAAATGGTGAGCGTGCGTGACTGATTGCGAAATTCAGGTAAGGTGTTATTTGGTCACAAGGGAACGGGTCTTATGGGAATTTTAGGTGCATAGTACAGCTTTTGAATATAACAGGTAAACAATGAAAGGGTTCTTGGCGGATCGATCTCGTGGCTTCTATTTGCAGAGTTTTGGGCTAATTTGGACAGACGAGATCTTCTCTGAAAAGTTAAAGGAAAGTTTAAAAAAGCAATCCAGCGAATTAGATCCCAATGATTTTTTTAAATTTCACGCCCCCTTCTGCCATGAGTTTTTTCATTATATCCAATCAATTAGTACTACTTATTTTGCATTTCTTAATGAATTGAAGTACCAAAAAAGTCTGTCTGTTGGCGATATGATAAAAGTCGCAAAGAGGTCTGATATTTTAAGCGAACTAACTATGCCGTTTATTAATTCTGACGCAATTAAGAGGCTGGACAATATATTAATAAAGCATGCGTATGGTAATTATATTGGTTTGCATTGCCTTGAGATTTTATTTACAAATAAAGAAGTTGTATTGACACCAAAAGACTGGTCATTGGCAATAGCAAGCTACCTCAGTTGTCCTTCAAAAATTAAATATTATACAAAGAAGTTCTCCTGTGATGAAATAATTCTGGCGATGGACAACATCAAAAACAGTAAAGAAATGTTTAAAGGAGCGGACTGGAAGCAAGATATTGTAATAGATCAAATATATAATCCTCTGGACATTATTGAAAATGCGGCTGTTGCTGCTTCCTTGCTACCAGTAATTAAATCTCATAAAGACACTAGGTATTGGGTTGATTGGATAAGTAGGATTTATCCAAAAGAATATACAAACATCATCAGTGATCTTTATACTGTTGTTCCAAATAATAACGCTGAAATATTTTTTTCGTTCTTACTAGCTGTTTGTGATTTTTCTCTGAATCCGCCTATTCTTCTTGAACATCTCAGATCTTCAGAAAAAAATAGCCTTGATTTGATACAGTTGTTGCCAGGGTTCAGACTGTCAATAATAATTCAATATTTGTCCATCAAAGACAATGTGTCTTGCATAGAAGATTTTAAAAGTTTTATTGATGCTTTTACCAGCAATTTCAATTGGATGTCTTCTTCGGAAACAAGCAGAATTAGTGCTAACATGCTGCATCTTGGTGAGCATTCAAATGACTGGATGAGAAAAGAGTTCTGTAGGGCAAATATTGAAAAAATAAATACTCCGTTAGCGTTTGCAGTGCCAAACGAGTCTCTCTGCAATGGTTCACTTATAAAAAAGTACACTCCGCCTTGCTTTTTAACCAAGTCTGGAATTATGCCGGGAACTAGCGATGGTCTTAAATTAATAAATGCAATTCACTGGTGGGTGATAAACGATATGCATTCTGACTTGATGCACAACACAAACTGGACAACAAATCAATTATATGAGATACAACTACCAAATGATGTACATAAAATCAGAGATACTTATTTGGCTGAGTGGTACCAGTTAGAGCCTTCGGATATTTTGAATTTGGCAGGGTCGCAAACTGACGCGCCGACTTGAGGAAAGGAACTCAATCCCACTCTCATCGCATTTTCATACAGACGAAATCTGGGACGAAATCCGAAATCCGGGAAATCCGGGGACCGGGAAGTAACCGCCTATTTCTCCCCGTCAGGCGGCGGCCTTGATTTTTGGCTGCATGT
>JADFZC010000773.1 GCA_015232735.1 Oligoflexales bacterium
TCGATGACGTCACCGCAGGGAAAATAAGGAAGATTTATGAGGATGAACAGGCGCTCTACCCCGTTTTTGCCGAACAGTTCAGATTTTGGGCCATCGATGCGGAAGATGGCGAAAAGACCCGAATTGCGGTACTTACACACCTGAACCACGAAATGATAAGCATATCAGAAGAAATATTGACTCTTGTCGGACAATTGACTGAAAGAAGCGCCCCATCGGAAGACAGCAGACACCGGGAGGATCCGCTCTTTCCAGATTGAAATTTGACACATTTTTCGTTGAAAACCAAAAAATTACAGAGGTCTGACTTCAATCCGATATATCGCATAAAAACATATCGCATGATTGGAAAGCAAAGAACATAAAAGGAATTGTGTCCGAATGAAAAATCCTCACAATGTGACTGGCCTGCATAAAGTCATAAGCGCACTTGGTCTCGTATTTGGCGATATTGGCACAAGTCCAATTTACACAATGACCGTTATTTTTCTGATATTAAAACCGACCGAAACCAATGTCCTTGGAGTAGTATCGCTCATAATCTGGACACTGCTGACAGTAGTTACCGTAGGTTATGTAATTCTGGCGATGAATTTGAACATGAAGGGAGAGGGGGGAACAATAGTCCTGAAAGAGATCGCCCTCAAATACCTCAATAAGGGACGAAGATATGGTTTGGTAATGTTTCTTACCTATCTTGGTGTTTCTCTCCTGATCGGCGACGGTGTGATTACTCCGGCAATAAGCATACTCAGTGCTGTTGAGGGTCTTACCATAATTGACGTATTTGCCGAAGTATCAAACAACACCTTGATCTTTATCGCATGTGTCATCACTGTCGCACTTTTCGCCTTTCAAAAAAAGGGAACTCAAAAGATTTCAAATTTATTTGGTCCAATAATGGCGATATGGTTTTTGGCACTTGCGATCAGCGGCATAAGCTCCATATGGAAGTATCCTGCAATCTTAAAGGCTTTTAACCCGATGTACGGAATAAGGTTCATTTTCCATGAGGGATTCTCCGGATTCTTCATACTCTCGGAGGTGATCCTTTGCGCCACAGGGGGGGAGGCGCTTTATGCGGACATGGGACATCTGGGCAAGGCTCCAATCTCAAGGGCATGGTATATCAGCGTGAACGCCCTTTTTCTGAATTATCTGGGGCAAGGCGCGTATATTTATCTCAATCCTGATACCAAAAATATACTGTATGAGATGGTGGCCGATCATGCTCCCCTATTGTATGTTCCTTTTCTCGTTCTGAGCATCATAGCCACGGTCATAGCATCCCAGGCAATGATAAGCGGAATGTTTTCGATCGTCTATCAGGGAATCATGACCCGCATGATGCCCCTTCTGAAAATTGACTATACATCAACTGAACTGAAATCCCAGATTTACATAGGCTCGGTCAACTGGCTTCTCATGGTCTGTGTACTTTGGGTAATAATGATATTCGGTGCCTCCGATGCCCTGGCAAATGCATATGGAATCGCAGTTACAGGAACCATGACCATAACAGGAATATTGATGGTCGCAATATTCATCTACCAAAAATTATGGTGGAAACTGCTTATGGCCATTATTATAACCTTCATCGACTTATGTTTTCTTTTTGCCGTGACAAGTAAAATCCAAACCGGCGGATACTGGTCCCTCATTATAGCTTCCGTACCGTTTTTTTTAATATTGATATATGTCGGAGGCCAAAAACGCCTGGCCAAAAAATTGAAATTGGTCCCTCTCGCAGATTTTCTCCAACAATATCATGAAACGTTGCGAAGTTCAGGCTGCATAAAGGGAACCGCTCTCTATTTCCTCAGGGAGCTGAGGTTAATCCCCCCGTACATTGTGAATAATATTCTTGAACACAGCATATTGTATGAAGACAATATATTAACGATAATCAACACAACAAACGAACCATTCGAGGTCACCTTTGAGCTTAGCGAAAATATCGCAAACGGCCTCAGAGTTCTCACAATAAACAGAGGATACAAAGAAGTTGTGGACGTCACAAAAATCCTGAAAGAACTTGAGATTGAAAGCAAGGTCATCTTTTACGGCATTGAAGAGATCGTAACAGAGAAACTGAGATATTCGATATTTGCGGTGATAAAGAGAAATACTCCATCTTTTGTGAAATTTTATCGCTTGCCGTTCAAACAGCTTCATGGCGTAATCACGAGGGTTGAAATATAACAAAAAATGAAGTTAAGGATCTCGTTTTGTAAGGCCTATTTTTCAACTTACATTCTTTTTAATTTTCTTTTTTTGAAGATTCACGGTATTGTTCGTTGATACCCTGTTTCTGCTAAAACGATGATTTGGCT
>JADFZC010000774.1 GCA_015232735.1 Oligoflexales bacterium
GAGGTTATGACGGCAGTCAGTTTTCGAAACATGATGAGTATCCTTAATTTTGATTTGGCAGTGTCAGGTAACATATCATATTAGGGCACGCCCTAGCCTGTTTTCATTTAGGCGGTAGCACACAATTTATTATTAGCGAAAAAGCCACTTAACACCTTCTCCTCTCCTTATCTGTATATATATTTTTCATTGTAAGAAAGTGATTTCCTGCCTATTTCCTCAACCTTGATTAATATCCAATAAATATAACGTATTAGAGCGGATGAGATTAAGGCGTCATGTTTTTGACGCGATTATCCTGGCCTCTTTTAATGGTTTTTTTACAAGGCGATGTTTTAAAAGTTAATTCCAAAAATATAGTTTTCTTGTCATATGAAAAATCAGAAACAAGCATTGTTTCGGTAAAAACAGATTCCCACGGATATCCAATTGTAATGACGGAAAATGAAAAAAAGCGGCTCAAACTTTAGAAACAGTTATGTAATTTGGCATGATTTTTGATCCTTCAAGATGAATTCATAATAACCTGAAGGCGTGATTTTTTTAAAGATCATCCATTCATAATCCTTGGGAGGTTTTCATGAGAAAAACAGTCTTAAATCTTTTTTCGGGTGGATGTTTGGCTATTTTTGTTGGAATGGCGCTGGCATGCACTTCGAATACTCCGAATAGACCAACGTCGACGCCTACGGCTCCCGGCAAAAAAAGCGAACCGATCGAGAGCCGGGAGACGAAAAGCAGAGAGATCTCCACTTCGGATTCCATCCCTTCTTCCGATACAGTTGTGGTGCCACAGGATCAAGCAAAAAAAGAGATTCAATTTAATTTTGTGCCTGACAAATTGGGCGCACTTCAGTTGGAAAGCTGCATTAAGGAGATAGGGTCCTCAAAATGCTCGCTCTATCCCAACCCCAACAACTGTAACGGAATGAAGGTTTTTGTTGGTATTCTCGGTAATGTCACCGCATTATGTGAGGATGAAGATACCATTCTCAAACTTACCAAATCTACGGAGGGGATTCCGGTTGCCTGCGGCATTTCAAAATATTCCTCATGCCGCCGCTGTATCGATGTGTTTGGCAAGGAGCTGATCAATGAATGTGGTTCAGAAGTCATCGACATAAATTGGGCTCTTGATTCAGGTGATGATGCCAAAAAGGATGCAAGCGCCCCGGTAACTGAGCCTGCTAAGGAGGATTCGACGCCTAAGGAGGATTCGACGCCTAAGGAGGATTCGACGCCCAAGGAGGATTCGACGGCAAAGAGTACGCAAAAAAGTGTATGCGATGAAGAAAAAGCTCTGGAGATATTTGCAAAAAATATGAATGCGGTTTTGGGGAACGAGGGACTCGATCAGAATTATCAGCCGCAGAAGTCAAAAACAAGTGACGCAATATCCATTGCAAGTGGAAAAGCGGTTGCCACATATACAAATACGGATGGACTTCCTCAATTTGACTGGCTCCATAAAAATACAATGGAAGAGGGTCGTTTCTGTCGTCAGGTGGGAACGATTTATATATGCAGGTGTGCTCGCATATCTCATGAAGCCTATGAAAGATCGCTTGCAGAGATGAAAAAGGATTGCCTCGACGAAAACCAATCCTGGATGGAAGCCCTTTGGATTGAATCGGGAATGAGCACAACCTATCTTTCCAGTTGGACCTATACCAAAGATATAGACGATGAAGAGGATCCCGGCACAAAGCAGGATATTACATGTACCCTTTCACCCCTTGTCCTTGATCTGGATGGTGAGGGAATGAATCTTTCTTCTGTTGATGAAGGTGTGGATTTTGATTTGGCCGGTGTCGGTCAAAAGGTGAGAAGTGCCTGGATTCAAGGTGGAAACGCACTGCTTGTTCTGGATCGCGATGGCAATGGCAATATTGATGACGGTACGGAACTTTTCGGTGAGGCCGCAAACCTCGATGGCGCCCTGTCGGAAGATGGTTTTTCAGCATTGAAGCTGCTGGATGAGGTAAGATATGGCGGCAATCAGAATGGCCTGTTCGATGAGGGAGATGCCTATTTTACGAAGGTTCGAGTCTGGAATGACTTTAATCGGAACGGAGTGGTCGATATCGGTGAACTCAGAACTCTGGGTGACGTTCAGATTTCAAGCATAGACCTTTCGAAGGTATTTGATCCATCAGCTTTCGATAAAAATGGAAATAATATCGGAATGCGGGGATCTTTTACCCGCGCAGACGGCAGAAAGGGACTCGTTGTGGATGTTTTCTTCAGTTACGCTGCCTTAGGCCTTTGAAGAAAAAATCATCAAGTTTAAGGAAACCTCGTCCTTCAGGGCGAGGTAGTTCAAGCTAACCAA
>JADFZC010000775.1 GCA_015232735.1 Oligoflexales bacterium
CGATAAGTGAGGCTCCCGATCCAACCTGCAATTATGGTTCCATATATTATCACAACGTGATTTGCATTCTACCGCTGTGATTTATTGAGAATGACCCTGTCCCTCTTTATTGTCATCGTCAAGCAGAACTGTTAAAAGGACAGGTAGGGATTTTCGGAGAAAGCGAAGGTGTTGAGTATTCCGATCAAAACATTGAAAGAACGATTTTTGGATGGATATCTTTTATGTATTGAAAATGGCAAATAAATTTTTCAGCATCGAAAATTTGGATTGAATTCAGTCTCAATAGCATTTTACGCTGCATCTAAGCACTCTCTAGTCAGGTTCAAATTTATAAAAAAAAAAATCAATAACGGCATGATTTCAGGAATATGGATCTCACAGCCTCGGTTCAGGGTCAATTACCGGCTTTTTTATTTTTTATAAAAAGATTATGATATTTGTTGTATTTGTCCCGTGCATTTAAACCTGTTGAATAAAGGAAAACAGATTATGAAATGGTTCTTTTTGCCAGTTTTTGTCATTTCCTGCTTTGTCTGGTCGGTTTCGGCAAAATGTGAAGATAAAGTTAAAAAACAAAAGTATGTCATCGGGGTTGAAAATATAGCGTATCTGCCGCATTACGATGGTTCAAAAAGCGAATATGGCGGATACGCAAGAGCGGTTCTTGATCTTTTCTTCAAGAGCATAAACGCCGATTTTGAATACAGGCCGCTTCCCATAAACCGTCTATTCAAGAATTTTGTCAGCGGCGAACTGGATTTCAAATATCCGGACAGTCCGGACTGGCAGAAAGACATAAAGAAGGGGAAAACAATCGTATACAGTGATCCTGTCTCTGACTACATAGACGGGATTATGGTAAAGCCGGAGCGCAAGGGAAAAGGAATAGAGGCTCTAAAGGATCTGGGAACGGTTACGGGATTTACTCCCTGGGCATGCATTGATCTGGTCAAACAGGGAAAAATAAAGTTATCTGAAAACAATGATTTTGCAGCACTGCTCAGGCAGACCATAAATGAACGCAACGATGGAGCCTATTTTTCAGTGGCTGTTGCGCTGTACCAGCTGCGCGAGGTGGTAAAGAAGCCGGATGCACTCGTTTTTGATCCGTCACTTCCTTATGTAAAGGATGCCTATTTCCTTTCGACCACGAAGCATAAGGATATCATATTGAAGTTCAATGAATTCCTGAAGACCAGAAACACCGAGCTCTCGCAGATAAAGGAGAAACTGCAGGTCAACAAAGGGCTATAGAACGCCCAGTCAAAATAATTTTATGGGATCTGCAGGGATAACTCATTTGAGGAGCCGCTTTTGAAAAGCGGCTTTTTGCAATGCAGGCCCAGCTCGGCAGCGACCCTTTCGATGCTGAATTCACCTCTTCCCTTGTCAAACAAAAGATCCGCCGAGTAGAACGGCTGAGGAAGTGCCCCGTTTGCTCTTGACGGTATTGCTATGCAGCACATGCCCGCGGCTTTTGCGGAAATGACTCCAAATTGGGAGTCCTCGAAGACGACCAGTTCTGACGGCGGTATTGAAAGCCTTTTTGATGCCTCCAGGAATACGTCGGGTGCGGGTTTCCCTTTTGCAACCTCTTCGGAAGAGACAATTGCGGAAAAAATTGATGATATGCCAAGGACCTTGAGAAGCTCCTCAAGAACCCGTTTGGAGCTTCCCGACGCAATCGCCATCCTGTATCCGTTTTCTGAGAACCACTCAAGAATGCCATTCATGTGCGGCATCAGTTTTATTCTCTTTTTTGCTATTGAAAGATAGTTGCTTTGCGTCCTTTCGATAAGTGAGTCAATGGATTCTCCTATCTTGTATCTCTCTGCAAATGCTTGCCAGAAATCGTGGGGACTGATTCCGGTGTAAAGCTGTTTTTCCTCTCTTGAGAGATCGACGCCGAAGCTTTTGAGGGTTGCGCTGTCGGCAAGATAATACCATTCTTCCGTATCCACAAGGGTATCGTCAAAGTCGAAGATTACGCCTTTGATGTTAAAGCGGCTTGAGTTGTTCCTTATCATTCAGGTTTGCTTTCAATAGTTGTTAAATCTGACGGCAGTTCCTCTGCATGCTGAAAGGTCCGTTCTCCGCTTTGCCGATGAAAGCAGGAAAAGTCCTTGAAAGGACCCGATGCAGTACATTCAGGGACGATGCCTATATATAAACGCCGGTGACGGATGTCAAATATTTTTAGGTTTTTATTGGCTGCAGTCAGCTGTTTCTGCTTCGAATGTTTTCGATGCCGATCTATACAGATTCTCATGCAGGGGTGTCAGAAATTCAGGAGTTATCTTTATTTCCTCCCTGTCGTATGTCAAAAGT
>JADFZC010000776.1 GCA_015232735.1 Oligoflexales bacterium
AAAAAGGATTTTCTGAAATTGACATATCCTCAGTTTACAAAAATTTTTTTTATTTTATCAGTTGCATGCGGCTCCTGTGCCCGGCCTTGCCCCTGACCATGGAATCCTGTATGTTCCGTCTTCCGTGAGTATCTCATCTTTGAACTCGAATACCTCTTTCCTGTCAAGATCAAGCGCCCATCCCCTGATTGCTGATTTTGCGGGTTCGCCATCAGCTGTGAAGTCTAGTTCCCCTGATGCCCCCACATAATCCATGGTGCTTTTGGGATTGTTTCTCAGCATCTGAATCGTGCCGTTGAAATCGGTCATCCCGGCGTTGACCTTGGCACCGGAAGAGAGCCTGGAAAGTCCCTCGGCAAGTCTCACCGCAGAATAGTTGTTGTCAGACACACCTGCTATGGCATAGGCCAGCACAAAAACCGCGTCGTAGGATTGTGCCGAATATGTGCTTGGGTCATTGTTGTCGTATTGGGATCTGTATCTCACCTTGAAGCTGTTGTATACAGCCGAAGACGGTGAAGCCGGTATCGTTCCAAAAATCTTGCACTTGATCGGATTTGGCAAATCATCCTTGAGAAGTTCGTCGGAACGAAGTCCGTCAGAAAGAAGAAGGTCGGTTGAAGCAATGTTGATATTTTTATTTCCAAGGGATTTCAGAAGGTATTTTCCATCCTCCGCCCAGGAGAGAATCACTATTATGTCCGGCGCGAAGGAACCTATCTTCACTGCAATGGCGTCGAGGTCCGCCGCATAATTGTCTGGCGGGTAGCCGGCGTTGTAAAATTTGCCTGCGTCGTCGGTATTGAACCCCTTGTTGATGAGATATTCCACCACTACATCCCTTATCCCGTTTCCATATGTGTCATTTCTGTTTATGATCGCTATTTTCCTGTATCCCTTTTGAGTTAGGTGCTTTCCTATGAAACTCCCCTGGATGGCATCGCTGGGCACTGTTCTCCACAGCAAGTTGCCGTCCTGAAGATGTGTTATTGCCGGCGAGGTCGAGGAGGGGCTTATCAGAAGAGCACTACTTCCCTTTATCACCTGATTGAAAACCTCGATGGTCACGTTGCTTCCGGATGCGCCTATGATGGCCGGAACCTTCAGGCTCACAAGGTGTTTGGCGCTCTCTATGCCCTTTCCGGGAGAGGAACCGTCGTCACAGCCTATGACCCCGACTTTTTTTCCAAGTATTCCGCCCGACTGGTTTATCTCGCTTAGAGCCATTTCTATGCCGTTCTGCATCCCTTTTCCATGCATCCATAGCGTTCCTGTCAGCGGAAGCAGCGCGCCAAGCATGATCGTGTCCTTCGATTTTGCCTCTTCAGGGGTCAGTCCCAGAATATTCTGGCAATCCTTGGACTGCAGGGCGACATTTGCCGGTATCGGCGTATATTTCGAGGCGTTTGTCGTATCTATTGAAGCTACCTGCTTGCTGCCGGTTGAACTTGAGGGAAAGGTGGATGTGCCGGAGGAAGCGGCATCGCCGCTTTCCACTGATCCTGTTTTGCTTTTGCTTTTTTTCTCTGTTTTTGTTTCGGTGTCGTCTGTCTCCGGCCTTTCCGGTCTGTTGAGGCCGTCTATGCATGAGACAGCCATTGAAACAATGAACGCGATGGCAATGGAATATGACATGCTGAAATATTTTTTAGATTTCATTGTTGCATCCTTGAGTCTTCAATATGTTGCACAGTAATCTGGTAACTTATCGGAATTTTATGCTGAAAACTTTAGTTATTTTCTTAAAGCCAACACGGCCCATATCTGTGCCGAAGGCCGGGCGTTGTTTTAAAAAACGTAACATGTTGAATGTCCTTGTCAATTATCCCTTAAATTTAATATGGTATAGCTGGAACGGTTACGGCCTGCCAGATTTTGGGGAGTAGTATGAACCTTGTTTTTTTCACCCTGTCGCTTTCGCTTTTCGACAGTCTGTCAACTGCTCAGCAAATTATTGTTTTCATATTGCTTTTGACGACAAAAAAACCCCTTGAAAATGCCTTGTGGTATCTCGCGGGACTTGCGGGGTCCTACTTTGTCTGCGGAATTTTAGGTTATATGGCCTTCGACAGCCTGCGTTCATTTCTGGGACAGTTCATTCCCTCGATGGACAGGATTCCGGATCCTGTTTATTATCAGTCTGAGATGTTTACAGGGTTTATCCTCACATTGATTGGATTCTGGTATTTTAGAAAAAACAGGCATGCACGGCCAAAAATGGTTCATAACATTATCCTTGCGAAGTTATACTCGATGAACAGCCTTTTTGCTTTCGCCATAGGAGTCTTCATATCGGTAACCTCATTTCCCCTCGCCCTGCCCTATCTGGCG
>JADFZC010000777.1 GCA_015232735.1 Oligoflexales bacterium
TGATGGTTGACCGCTTTTGGATTCTAGCTAAAACCAGGTTGGGGTTTTACCAAATAAAAAGAACATGCCCCTGAGGTGAAAATCCCGCTTTTCTGCAGGGACAGACCTGAACGAATCAGGCCCTGTTCACGCCGGAATTTTTTATCCTGATATAGAAACGCTTCTTTGCGAAAGGCTGTGTATCCTTATCCTTGAACAGGAGAAAATATGCATAGTCCACACAGCTCCCATCCTCGCGGTTTACGAAATCACACTTTCCTCTGACTCTCAGCGGAATCGTCATGGATTTCATGTCCGGCGTAAACTCGTACTTTTTTATCCCTTCCTCCTCACCGACAAAGTGTATGGCACCTTGAAGAGCACCCGTCTGAAAATGAATCTCCATCCTGATCGGAAGCTCAAGGCTTATGCTGGAACCGTCTCTTACAGCCGTCACGACCTGAAAATCCTTCTCTTCCATCTCGGCCATTTCAACCCTTATGGGACTTGAACGGGACCCCGCCTTTTCAGGATCCACGGACTGGCCATTATAGACAAGATCGAAGCTTACACCGGTTCCGGTGAGCGGAAAGTTGCGTTTCTGAAATGCGGCAACAATATGTGGAGCCAGCTCGGTTGGCTCTCTTACAGAAGCTTTGCCAAGTTCATCCGCAAAAAGAAGTGCCTTGAACCAGTTGCCGGCATCAAGATCCGGATGATCGCGGACAAACCGCATGGCTTCAAATATGAGATCGCCAACCTTGACGAGACCCCGCTTTCGGTCTTTCACCATGACGCTGTCGAGGATATCCTTTAAAACACCTCCAAACGCCTCCCCATCGTCATGGATCTCGTTTGTAAGGTTAAACTGGATGCTGTTAAGGATCCTTCTCTTGTCATACCCGGGATAATTCGACTCATAGCCATGCGCCCTCATGCCTATTTCCGCTATGAAATCAGACATCCCCTCGGACAGCCCTCCCGTGCCGCCGTACTCAAGCTTGGTACCGAGAAGGCGGTCCATGAATCCATGCGCCATCTCATGCCATATGGTTGTATTGTCCCTTGCGTAGTTGAGACTTTTTGGGGAATAATTTGTGAAATTGATGGTATCGTTTGTGTAGTAGGCATTATCGCGCATCTCCACATCCGGGTTGTGGATTATGGCCTTGAACGGCTTTTCGGAAAAATTCGGATCGGTAAATCCCAGGCCGTGAAGCTTGTCAAAAAGCTCAGTCGTAGCATAGTATACCTGCATCTCGTCATAACCAAGTTTGATGTATGTCTTTATATCGTGATTCGGATCCCTTATGTTTTTAAATTTGAAAGTGTCAAGCAGGCTGAAGATCCCCTTCGTCCAGTACGCGGAACTGGGAATATACTCCATATCGTTCTGAACCTTGTCAAAGTGGTTGGTCAGCACGAATTCTCCTGAATATCTCTTTTTGATATCCACATCCGGATTTTTGTCCAGGGCATCCGGATGAAGCGACACTGAAACATATCTTCCGTTGAGAACAAGCCCGTCCCGAAAACGGTTGGCTGTCTCGGGCAAACCTGCTTTTATGACCGATGCCTCTTTCGAGAGCCATCTGTCCGACCAGTATCCCTGCGCCCTTCCCTCCTCTGTCTGGCCTTTTTCGTCGTCGTACATCTTCTCATAATATTTTCTGGTTTTTAAAGGCGCAAATGGATCATCTCCGACCGATGTCTTCGATCTGTTGATATATTTCAAAGGAAGGATTTTTCTGGGGAGAAGCTTGCCGTCATATTCCTCATATATCGGATAAAGAAGTGCTTCAAGAGTGATTTCCCTGCTCAAAAAATCCTCTGTGGGATAGAAACGGTAACGATGGATTATGAGTTTTCCGGAATAGGCATCAAACTCAATCCTGTGCTGCCCCCGTTTTGCATTGGCTTCCACTACCGCCCGCAGCTGCCTGTTGATCCACTCGAAAAATATCCTGTATCCCGTTGCATGCCTGTCTTCATGTCCCGCAACAAGCGATTTTGCGGACTCGTGAAAAAAGGTACTGTCCCTTGGTGTATGTGACGGGCCGTCAAATGGCGCGGCATATAACGCTATAATGTTTTGAGGCTCCACAAAGTCATCGGCGAGTATCAGTTCCCTGCTTTGAGGATTAAGCCACAAACGGACGCTTTTTCCCTTGATGGGATTGCCTGCCAGGATCTGGTCGTAACGAACATATAGACTCGTGGCCAGTCTTGTCTCTTCACCGAATCTGAAATTATCAGCTGTCAGCTGTGGCCCCTGATGAGCGGCAATTGCTTCCAGGACTGAAACGAGATCACCTTTGATCTGATCCTTTGCAGTGAAACGATACTCCTGG
>JADFZC010000063.1 GCA_015232735.1 Oligoflexales bacterium
ATACTCTCATTGTTATCTTTTAAAGCCATAATCAGGGAGTCGATAGTCGTTGCATCTCCCATTCCACCTAAAGCCTTAAATGCAGTCCTTCTGATTCTTACTCCCTGGCTATCGATTGTTCCTACGTTTTCTCTAAACGTGTTGAGAGTTTGGTCATCGTATCGTGAATTCAGCAATCTCCTTCGATTTCCATATTGAGTTAGTTTTGCAAGCATCCCTTATCTCCCTGCCGAAAAATTAATCTTAATAAAGCCTGTCCTATTTATTGACAGCAGATCAAAAAGAATATAATTTGCCATTATTTTATATAGTTTGTGATTAGCGAGGTGATTATGTTAAAAAAAATGTCAATATATACAGGTTATTGCACTAGGCTGTATTGTCAAGAATTTGATACTAATGGTTATGAAGGAAGCCTGTTGTCACTCATCTCAGGTTCAGGTGCGATAAATTTTGACAAACTGCTGGGTTATTTGAACCTCAGAAGAAAAAAAAACAAAGATATGATAGTTCTTTCTCTTCTGGATCAGAAATATCGTATCCTTGAAATTTGTTATGAAGGTGATCCGGATAGAATACTCTCAGGACTTAAAAAGGATTTGATTGATTATCATCTCGAAAATGCTGTTGACCGGTATTTGAAAAATATTCTGGAAGGAAATCAGGACATAGGTGTTTGGATCAGCAGCGTTTTAAGGTCATGGCTTATCTCAAACCCTCATTTTATGAATTTTTGCCATCAGCATGCAATTATCAGAAATCTTGCTGGAATGATCGTTTATATCCGATCTCAGAAGGGAATACGGGACCTTGCCGCAATATCTGTTCAAGAAGCCGAAGAGGAAGCTGCACTGAGGCTTACAGCCACGAAACGTGAGAATATCCTTGTGAGTCAGGATGAACTGGAAAAAATTGTTTTAAGGCAGGTTTCTTTGAGCGATGAAATCGAGAGGGGTGATGTAGCGCTTGTCACGTATCTAGATGGCAATAAGTCTGCCCTTGTCCAGCTTCGTACCGAAAGCTCAAAGCGCCGTGAGGGCATTCTGAATGCCAATTGTATCAAAGACTTATATATAAATAGCCAGGATCTCTTTTCTGTTCGGTCAATCAACGATAACACTCCTTTCTGTACAATCGAGTTTTTTTGGAGAGAAAAAAGAGATAATTTACTAGGTCAGGTAAAGGGGTACAAGAACGGCCCCGTCGGCGAGACTCATTTTTCCTGCATTATCGACGCCCTGCGGATTTTGAAGGGAGACAAGACTTCAAATGGCTTTGAGATTACAGAGATTGCCTCTGCCATTGGTTATAAGAGTATTTCTTTGGAGGAGAAAAAGCTTATAGAAAATATTTGTGAAAATATACGCTTTGTGGAATTTGAAGATTCATTTTTTGTCCGAAGGGACAGGGAACTGCGCCTTCTGAATGGAGCGGATATTTGTGATCTTTGCGAGTACTTTACACTGTATCCAGACAGGCTGTCTGCGCTTTTTAGCCATAAACCGAGCGTTCTTCGAATCGAGGAGTATATTTCAACTTTGATCGAACCTCCATGCCTAGGAGATAATGACATTGATATTGAAAATACAGATATCGACCTTTTTGAAATGGAAATGCTCGATACTCTATTGAGCCCGTTGAATCCCCCAGAGAAAGGCGATGCTAATGAAATCAATCCCGATAATTTTGAGTTTGAAATTGACATTGAAAATAAGGATAACGACCTTTTTGAAATGGAAACGCTCGATACTCTATTGAGCCCGTTGAATCCCCCAGAGAACGGCGATGCTAATGAAATCAATCCCGATAATTTTGAGTTTGAAATTGACATTTGCGATATGGATATTAAACCAGACGAAGAAATCAATTCGGAAGATCAAGCTCCGTCAATTGACCGTAGGATAGAGTCTGGAAATGGATCGCAAACTGCAAGGAAAGATAAATGGGGCGTTAACCTGGTGAGATTGTGGATCCCCTGGGTTTGAAAGATGAAACCCTCCTGTGTTCTGTCACAGATATCTTCAGCGACAATCTGATATTTTATACAGTATTCGTTTAAAAAATTTATTTTTGAGTGCCTCGAATATTCAGGACGGTGATTACATGCATCCAAACACAGCGTCAATATATATGTATATTAATCAATATAATTTTATCGCATATTATATATGCATGTAATTATATGTAGTTATAACCTTTTATGGAAAATAATTGACAATTATCTAAAATAATAGTAAATAATCAATGTCCGTTTCAAGAATCTTTTTTCATGTGGGAGTTTATAAATGGGAAAAAAAAATTTGTTTATCACGCTTTTGGGGGTGGTTTTCCTGGTGCCAACATTTCTGTTTGCCGATGGCGAAGCGCCTAAAAAAAATTTAAAAAAAATTAATCATGCCGAAAATGCTCTCGCTGCCAAAAAAAAGAGTAAGTCAGGAAATATCGCGAATAAGCCCCAGCAAATCGAAGACCCGCTGGCAATGGGCATTGTCTATAATAAGGGTCATACCGCATGCGCAGACACAAATTGGGATGCATATCAATGTGATGAGAAATTTTTTAAGAAAAACGGCTCGAAACTTACATTTTGGGGTGAAATATGGATTTGCCAGGGTCAATGTCTGACCTGGTTGGCTCATCAGGAGTAGCCCGCAACTATATAGGTTCACTGTTACCAGCCGCGGCATTGTCAATTTTAAAAATGAATTTTACATCCTCCCTGAACTTGGCTTCCAATTGATCGGCCCGGTTTGCTACCTCAATCAAAGCTTTTTCGAGCCTCACCTCCTCGCTATGGCGGCTAAGCGGGTTTTCGTAGCCTCGGTATTCCAATCTTTCCAACCTATTCTTCAGCATCTCTTTTCCAGTCTCAGGATTCACCAGTTTTCCGATGATAGGGGAAGAGAGAGAATTTTCGGTTTTGTTACACTCTTTCAAGGTCTCATCCTGAGGAAATGCAAAGTACTCTCCGATGTTCCAATTGGAATGCACAGACTTGCTCAGTAAATTAAGCCATCTTTCGGTTGCTTCGAGTTCCTCTTCTATCCATTTGTTCGCTACATCAAGAAATTTAAGCATTTCCCTCTCGTTTTCCCCATGAACGATAAGCCACGGATGGTCCGATTCCCGACAATCACGGTCCAATATTTTGATAATATTGAACAAAAAGGAGACCATCGAATCAAGGGATGCAATGCTCGGTATTTTATCCATAATATCTTTTAATGAAGAGGTATCCGCTGAATATAAACAGTCATTTCTGATTTCTTTCATTTTGAGTTTGATGGAGCTTAACCTCTCTTTTTCCTCCTTGCCAAGGTTTCCGTATATACCACTTCCCTCTTTTTCGTAGTGTTCGATGAAATAAAGCAAAAATTTTATTTTATTGATACATGTAATTCGGTCTCTTTTTTGTATGAGCTCCGTACGCTCTAAATTAAAAAACTTAAATGAAGCAATCAATTCGTCCAATTTCGTTTTTTCATCTTTTTGTAGCTTCAGATAAAAATCTTCCATATGTTTCTTAATATTAGAAGGGTCATACTTTTTGAACATATGCAGATGGAGACCATATTCATACGTTGAAATCAAGAAAATTTTTTTCAATAGCTCAAGGGTTTTATAACCGATGTCTTCAAGCCCCTTGTATTTTGATACTATCAAATGCCTATACTCAATTGCTTCGAACTTCTTGATTGCCCTAACCAGGTTTTGGTGGTTAAAAATCAAGTTACTTTTTGCATCCTGAACCGCACGGCTTCGTGAAGCCTTCAGCTGTCTTGCCGTCCTTTCTGCAAAAGATGTCAGCTCGCTGGCGTTTACACTCTGGGGTTTTGTATGAAGCCCAAGAACGTACATTTCTTTAACAAGCAAAATAAAAGAACTCCTGTCATAAAAGGTTTCCGCCTGATCGCATGTGATGCTGGTTAGAAGCCTCTCGACGCCAGGGGTGTAGTTGTCGCAATACCACTTTAAAACTCGGTTCTCCGAGTTCTCATCGTATTCTTTGATCACGTCGATAATGCTGCCGTATATTTCTTCGGGGCTTTTTTGGGGTTCAATGTAAATGACGGATATCAATCTGTCATTTATCTCTTCATCAAAATCAAAGAGAGCCGGTTCCCTAATCACCATATTGAGGAAGCAACGCAGATCATTTATCCCGAGAAGATCCGGATAACGGATTTTTGATTCATCCTTCAGAGTCTTCTTAGGATCAATAAATGGCTGATTTTTTCGCTTAATATTTTTGACAGATGCTTTTGATATCGAATCTTCTTTTTTTCGAGGTGTAGGCGTTGGCCGAATTTTTTTATACGCGCTGTGAAGCTCTTCTTCCAAAGCTCCCTTGAGAAGCATAGAAAGCGCTTCATAAACTGTCCTGTGCAGAAAGATGTTTAGCCTTGTTAAGTCTTTTATATTACAACAAAAATGATCATTCTGGTTATAGACAAAGAAATGCTTTGTAGTGCGAAGACCATGACTCGTAAGGGGTTGTTTTTCTGAACGATTTTTCGGGTCCCCATAATCAAGCAGCAATTGTTGCTCAGGCTCATCGCTACTAAAGCCGCTCTTCTTTAACGCACGATATCCGCGTCCCTCTTTTTTGACATAATTCGATATTTGGAAGGCAGTTCTCTTTTTTTCCTCGAAAAATGAATCCATGAGGTTTGAAATTTCATCCCCTAAAGGAACATAGGAACTAAAACCGGTATCTCGACGAACCATCCACTGAATTCCTTTACTGACAAGTCAATTTGACAGCACTAAATCTAAACAGCCTACGAAAGGACGTGCGGACTTACCCCCCCGGTAACAAAACGGTCTGCAGCCCTTAGTTGTCCTGGGATTGCCTTTCGTAATCATTGTAAAATAATGATAAAAAGCTAATACCCTTTATTAAATACATTTTTTTTCCCATATTAGGCAAGAAGAATTTTTTCAGTTAATCCTGAAGAAAAGATTGCAGTTACTTCACTACCTGCGTCAACTAACAACTCGATTAAATATCGATGATGCCTTGATCTTTCACGAAATTTATTTAGGTTTTTTAGAATCCTGTTTTCCAATTGACGGGCTCTTCACGAGTGATTCCATACTTGTCTCCCACTTCCTGAAGTGTCAGAGTATTTTCGCTCATAACGCGAATATTGAAGATTTCCAGATCCCGACCATCTAGTGTCGATCGAAATTCTTGACAGCCAGCATCAAGCTTTTCCTGTTCAGCGACATGAATCTGAGGAGGTCAATTCTGGAACTTTTTTCATTTCAAGATCTAGGGCATGGTGGAATGCTGAGGAAAAGGTGATCATCTCTTTCCTGTATTCATCAAGACCGCTGATTCGCGCCAGTACGATTCTTTTCATATTCCATTTTTCGATATATTCAGCTTTTCGAGGATCATCGAGTACTATCGCAGAGACCCCGCTCCCGTCGGCGCATCTTTCGACGACATTGACCAAGTCAGGTCTGTCTGTCCAGATTTTTTCTTTCAAATGGCTATCGATTATTCCTTTTACCGGATCAAAAAATAGCTGGATAACTGCCTTCTTTCTTCGTAACGTCACAAGTTGCTTCAGGCATATTTTTAAAGCTCATGGCGCTCCCCTTTGGTAACATTTTGTGCAGATTATTAGGCATCGGACTGGAAATCAATGGGAAAGGCAAATTGCATTTTTATCACATCGAGACAGCTAATTTCCGACAAAAGGAGAGAGAACCGATAACAAAGACATTTTTCTGAAGACCTAATACTCTCATGAATACGATGCGACCCTATCGAAATAATTCATAGGCATATTGAAATTATATTGAAAAAGTGTTTCGTATGTCCCAGCCTGATTAACAGTCACCGGTATTATTGTGATATTGATACATGAATGTCTTTTGCCTCTATTCAAGCTGATGATTGCCGGTAAACTTCGGATGGAAATTTTTGGTAAACGTCACACATCGTTATCTTGAAATTGACGCTACCTGAAAAAAATAATATGTCATCGTAGTCCAAACAAACGACTAGGACACGTTATGTCTATCTACCAAAACTCGGAAATAAGAATAAACAAGGGTGTAGCAAATGGAAAACAGAGAACATATAAAAAAACAACTTGCCAAGGCCGGACTGGAACTAAGAATAGACGAGCTTTTTATGAATCTTCAATATAAAGTCAATCATCTCACAGTATTGAATGCTGAAAGTGATAAAACCCAAGCTCTTGTCTTGATTCGGGAAAAAATGAATCTGGAACGAAAGTTTTGGTTGGGACTGGAAGACGGCCGGCTCTTTGTAAGGCAGATGCCAAGTAAAGTTAGAACCGTTGAACATGCGTGTGCATTTTTTAATAACTCCGGCAAAGAATATCGGACAGCCAGACAAAACAAAAATAATATGCGTAGTCTCGAAAACTATAAGAAGCAGCAGGCCGAGCTCATTGAAGACGATGGGCTCATTGCGAAACTGATGTCGTGTCCTACCTTAACAGCCGCGCGTCGCCTGCTTAAGGGCAAGAGCAGGAAGGGTAAAATTAATTAGTCGCTGGTGCGAAAGCACCAGCGACTAATTAGGAGCAATTCCAACATTTTTCACTCCAACGATCCTGGACATAACACTCCGATATTCATTGAGCCCACGAATTCGAGCAAGAACAATCTTTTGGTTGTTGTGAGCCGTAATGAAATCATCTTGTCTTGGATCATCAGGGCATATTGCGCTGGATTCGCTTCCGTCCTTGAATCTCTCAAAAATATTAATTAATTGAGGGCGATTGGTCCAAAACCATCCATGTTTTGAATACTCGTCTGGAGGAGTCTCCGATAAAAATCCATGGTTCAAACTGTGGATTGTCGCAAGAAGGACACCATCATCTATGGACCATATTTTTATTGTTCGATCTTCACTCATTGTAACAATTTTCTTTCCGTTGGGAGTTATTACCATTTGGGATATAAACCCCCTGTGACCGTTTAAATCATTAAAAACAGGCAGTCCGGTGTCGATATCCAGTATACGGACCGAGTTGCTGCCTGTCGCTATCACAAAACGTCCTGCATTACGGGATAACGCTATCGCACCTGAAATACTTCTGCCTATCCTAGTGCTTCTTATGCAATGTCCACTTTCAATGTCAAGGACTTTAAGATCGACTTCCGTTTCCTTACTGTTGGCTACAAGGGCAATAATATGCTTTTGATCGTCTGTTTGCGCTGTCATTCGCAAGTACATTTTTTCATAGGGACTGACATAGTGTTTTTTTTGCATATCCCAGATTTTAATCTCGCCATAGTCAGAAGAATGAGTGAATACATGTCGACCGCTCGGTGAAAAAGCTACAAAGTCAACCCATCCTTTATAGTCTTTGGATGTGTGGACACAGGAACACTCGCCGATATCCCAAATCTTTAGGGTACAATCCATGTCTCCGGATGCTGCGTATTTGAAATCATTGGAAATGGCAAGTGAAACCACTTCCGACTCATGTCCTGAGAGTATATGCTCACATTCAAGCGTCATCATGTCCCATATTCTAAGGTTTCTATCTTTACCCACCGACATGAAGTGCAAGCCATCATTGGAAAAGGCAATTGAATTGATAACATTATGCCCGGATGTAATACGCCGAATTAAGCCTTTTTCGAGGTCAAAAATGGACAGGGTTCCGTCTAGGTTTTCTCCAACGACAAGGATTGTTCCACCTGGAGAGATTGCCATTGCGGTTGGCCACGCGCTTTGGCCTTCATAAAGTATGTCAGACTCCACTGTTTCCTTTAATTCACGCTTAATTACCGTGTTGCTTCCACTGATAATGAATTCTCCACGCTCTGAAAAAACCAGACAGGTTGATGCATCATTATCTTGAAAAGTTTTAATGACTTTTTTTGAAATCAAGTCAATAACTTTAATCTTATAATCCGTGCAGCCGCCTGATATCGCGCATTGAAGATTTTTGCTGAAAGCAGCAAGACCTGGACTCCATTTTTGATCGAACAATCGAAATTTATATATACATTTTCCTGTCTTGATACATGTCATTCTGATTGTATGAGCATGGGGATATGACCAGATGCGTTTACCATCGATAAATTCATCTTCTCCCAAAGTTATAATATATTTTCCATCGTCGGTTATTGTCATCGATGAGTCTTCGACTTTATGAGTTTCAATAGTCAGTCGGAATTTTTCCTCCCGTCTGTTCCAGACCTTTATCAAGCCATCTCTGCCTGCGATGGCTATTTCCTCCCCATCCGGAGTTATGGCGAGGGATGTAACATTATATTCATGCCCGAGAAGAGTAGTGACGTGCTTTTTGGACTTGACGTCCCAAATTATGACTTTTCTATCCCTACCCCCCGAAACTATAAAATCGCTATCCGGTGTGACGACAATCTGACCAGCATCATTTTCATGCCCGTCCAGTGAAGCCAGAAATTGTCCCGTTCCTATGTCCCACATTTTTATCGGGCCCCATGAGACCGATGCAAATAAATATTTTCTGTCATAGGTCGCAACCAGTGCGTGAATGGGTCTGTCATGAACGAAACTGCGAAGATATGCCTTTTTATTTAAGTCTGACATTATGACAAGGCCGTCATTATCTCCTGTGAAGAGAAGACTTTCATCCTTAGACATGGCCATCGCGATGATGCGTTCGTGATGACGATCAAAACAATGGAAAATCTCTTTTTCGTGAAATGTCATGTGAAATTCTCCCGGGAATCCATGTGGCTATCTGGAATACTACAATTCTTTTTACTTGATCCTGGAATAAGATGGAACGGATTCAACTGGCTAGCGATGAATAAAGACTTCGCACGGCTTATGAAAGATGTCACTTCAGCCTGGTAGGCGTCGACCCCTTGGAGACTCGACATAACAATTCGTTCGATATTGTTCTTAGATATGTGCTCGATGCGTCTCGTATCATCGATTGAAAGGGCGGTCCGATCGCCTCCATCGCTGTCGCACTCAAAAGTGTTTATCAAATCCTCTCTATTTGACCAGAACCATCCGCTCGGATTCGTTTCATCGGCCTCTATTGCCCAAAGAAACCCTTCATCTTTCAGGTTATAAAGTGTAACAAGAGGCTTATCGCTTTTAAGAGGCTCCCAGAATTTTACGCAACCATCAGCTCCCACTGAAATGAGAATTTTTCCTTTTCTTATTGTTGTTAATGATTTAACCATCTGCCTGTGACCTTTTAAAGTTTGAATGCACTTACCTGTCACAATATTCCAGATCGTGATACCACCTGGCCAGTTTCCCAATGCACACCAGGTCATATCAGGGTTTACCGTCGCCGAGTGAATCGGTCCTTTATATAAAAAGGTCGCGATACACTCGCCAGACTCAAGATCCCAGATTTTTCCGAACTCATAACCATCAGATCCGATGATGTACTCTCTGCCATTTTTAGTTGCAATACCGTTTAAATTACCACGGACTTCGCAGATTTTGTTACCAGATTTGAAATCAAAAATTATATATTTATTAAATTCCTGAATAATGAACTTCTTCCCATTTGATGTAAATAATATGGGACCAGAAATAAAATACTGACTACGATATAAAGTAAAGATAAATTTTCCAGTTCCAATTTCAAATACCCTTACGGTTTGATCTATGATAGCAACCAGGTATTTAAAGTCATATGTCACCGCGGCAGCATAAAAGGGATGCTCTGTATGACAGGAAATTGTTCTGAGAATATTCCCGCTTTTAAGGTCATAAAGGCTGGCAGTGCGATCGGCATTTCCTATTACAATAATTTCCCTGCTTCCTGATGTAATCGAAAGAATTCTGCGCCCCTTGAATTTGCGAATAATTCTGCCACTTGAAAGATCAAACATCCTTACATAATTATTTCGCCCGGCTATGAAAAGAGAGCTTTCATCCGGACTTATCATCACCGAATCAATATCGCTTATTGTATTTGTAAGAAAAGTGGAACTTACTTTGCTATCAATATCCAAAATTTGAATTTCATTTTTCAATTGATCAGTCAAGACATTAGCTATTAATTTCTTTCCATCTGGAGTCATCACAAGAGATTGATTGCGTAAGTTTTTGGAAGGCACGGGCAATGTCCGGATACATTTTAAGGTATCCATTTTAAGGATTTTTAAAATACCATTGCCTCTCACTATGATACAATCTCCATCCGGTGTAATTACGGATGAATTTGTATACATATGATAATCCCGACAATGGTATAAAAGTTGTCCTGTATCGATATTAAATACTCTCAAGTCATCAAAGTAACTGGTTACAATAAACTTTCTGCTGTCAGGTGTTACGACTATGGAATCGAGATACTTAATACCTTTTGGAAAAGTACGAAGATGTTTTCCAGTTTCGATTTCAAAAATTTTTATTTGACCTTCGCCGTCTCCAGTTAATACGCATCTTAGATCAGGAGTAAAGGTAACCGAACTAATTTCACTGGTATTTTCTAAAAACGAACGAATAGGATTGCCATCGAAACTCCAAAGACAGGCTCTCCTGTCGCTGCTTCCCGAAAAAATGAATTTGCTGTCAGGCGTCACCGCCAATGAGTTGACTATATCCTTATGGCCAGAAAGACGACGAATCAATTTCCCTGTATTGAAATCCCAAATTGCAATACCTCCGCTAAGATTGCCTGTTATAACATTCATCTCATTTTTTGTTACCAAAAAAGCTGTAATACGGCTATCATCTTGAAAAGCATGAGTACATGCTCGATGCTCCAGGTCCCAGACCTTCACAACTGCTTCGTTTTTGTCCAGCAGGAAAAGGTATTT
>JADFZC010000778.1 GCA_015232735.1 Oligoflexales bacterium
AAACTGCAGATAAGCTTGAGTTTCCTGTTGAATCCCTAAATCAGGCAGCATCCTATTTCCTTCAGAAAATCCCGGACTTTCGAAAGTCTCTGGTTGAGGTCTATCGTGGAGGATCAGCAGTATTTTATCGGCCTGATTGCTCTCTCTTTATCAAACTGAAAATAGGGAGAATGTCAGAAAGCGATCTGTCGGACTGCCTTGAAATGATTCGATATCAAAAAAAATCCAAAAAAAGAATGGAGATCAGGGAACTTCTTGCTTTATTGGATGATGCCATGATTCGTGCCGAAAACCAAAATAAAAAAACCAGGCTTGAACACCTAAAAAAGGAACTACAGAAAAATCAATAGAGATGAATTATTCTTTCATAAAAATGATGAGAAAAAATTTGGCTTTGACTCAATCCGAGCTCAGTCATCTGTCTGGCATAAGCATTCCTTTAATTCAGAAACTTGAAGCTGGAGAAGGGAATCCTTCAATTGACACCCTGGAAAAATTGGGTGAGGTTCTCGGTTTTTCGCTTGAAGTTGGAATTAAAGGAGCAGATTGGGATCTTCTAGCTGTCGCCGGCGTCCCCGTGAGTCGTTGCAGACCTTCAATAAAAAAGATCAGATTTCATGAATTCCTTAGAGAGTTTAAAAAAGCGTGGAATGAAAACCTCGATGTTCGGCAGAAGGAGTGTCTGCTGGCGGTCCTTCTAGCGCTAAAGATCCATTACCCAAAATACTATGACAGATATTTTTCGGATCTGAATTTGGACAGATCACCAGAGAATCTTACGGGGAGAGAAATCAAGCTTGTAAAAATGGCTTTGTCAGGCATTTCCAAGTTTTTGTAGCCGCAAATAAACACCCTGATTAATTCACCTCAAAAGCCATAATTAACCTTGATTTTCTGCCCTGACAGGAATATAATCTACATATTCTGAATGCCATCAGCTTTTCAAGTGAGCTTGTAAATGAATTATATTCCAAGATTATTAGATAGTTATCTTATTTCCTGGTCTCAAGACAGATCAAGAAAACCCCTCATGTTGCGCGGGGCCCGCCAGGTTGGCAAGACGGCGCTCGTCAGAAGACTTGCTGAATCAACTGGGCTGACTCTATGTGAAATCAATTTTGAAAGGATGCCACGGTTGCGTCATTTGATAGACGAGGCGCCAGATCTTGCCCCTGGGTCGCTATTGCCTCTCATAGGCGCTCTTTTGGGGGTGGAAATTATCGCGGAACGAACGCTGCTGTTTTTTGACGAAATTCAAGAGTGCGGACAAGCTGTTGTTGCTTTGCGTTATTTTTTCGAGGAAATGCCGAATCTTCACGTTATTGCAGCTGGCAGCCTCCTTGAGTTTACATTAAGTCGAGTCTCAATCCCTGTGGGAAGGATCTCTTTTCTTTATGTTCATCCTATGTCATTTGAAGAGTTCCTTGGAGCTACGGGACGTTCAACCCTCCATAAACAACGGCCTCTGTTGAACATCAGACAAGAACATCAAGAGCTGCCTAAGGCCATTCACGATGCCCTTCGCGATGCTTTAAGGGAGTATTTTATTGTGGGTGGAATGCCGGCTTGTATTGCCGAATATACGGAGTCGAGAAGTTTTTTCAAAGTAAGAACAATACAAGCAGATATCATTCAGACTTATCTTGCTGATGTGCGAAAATACGCAAAAGGCGATGCCCAGATATCAAATATCGGCGAAGTGATGGCAAGCGCTTTTTCCTTTGTAGGACAACAAATTTCATATACGGCGTTAGGAGATGGCGATGCGATCAAGCGTACCAAACAATCGGTTCGACTGCTCGCCCAAGCTCAAATTCTTCATATCGTTAAAGCGACAACATCAGTTGAGAAACCGCCTCTCAGCGCTGGTGCCTCCGATAAGGTGTTTAAGATTGTTTTTCTCGATATCGGCCTCGGACAACAGCTCTCGGGGGTGAAAATGGAGGATTTGATTGCGGCAAAAGATTTCATTGCCACATATGAAGGAAAATTGACCGAGCAGTTTATCGGGCAGGAACTTATAGCTTCTGATCCGCTTTCAAGTGAAGGACTCTATTACTGGCGCCGTAATGAGCGAGGATCAAGCTCTGAAATTGATTATTTGTTTTCGCGTGATGGCAGGACGCTTCCTATGGAAATAAAGTCCGGACCGGCGGGCCGCCTTAAAAGCTTGCATATTTTTTTGGAAAAATTTGGCGGTGACGGTGTCTGCCTTCAGGACTCCCCCCGGATCGGGTATATTGGGAATGTGAGTTTTATACCTCTATATGCGCGATTAGCTGATCTTGGACATTAAACAACGATTTGCATACCAGACTTTCGTGGT
>JADFZC010000779.1 GCA_015232735.1 Oligoflexales bacterium
GGGTGAAAGGAAACCACTTATAACCAAATCATTTATCAATGAATATATAGAAACGCAATAGATTTGCAGAAGCTCCCGGCATCATGCTGAAAGAACTGAAATTACTGCTATTTTTTTGAAATACCTGTTTTATCAATAAAGTCTTCCCGATAGCTTCCGATAAAAAAGACGCTTTATTTGTATGAATAGGCTTATTTGGAGGCTATCATATGAAAACGATTCTGATTCTGGCAGTTGCTTTCTGTTTTTTCAGTTGTTTCAGGAAATCAAAACCGGTGGATGCGGAGGATAATCTCTCGGTAAGAAAGCAGTCAAACGCTGCCAAAAATACATTACAAACGCTTTTTACCCTTCAGGAGTCACATTTTGCCGACAAAGGGGAGTACAGTGCTGATTTAAAGGAAATCGGCTTTGAAAAACTTGCAGGCGATACGAACGACTATAAATGCGATGTCGAGGAAAAAAGCAAATTCCTGTGCGTTGCCAACATTCATTCTGCTGGACACAGCATCTCCATTTCAATAAATGAAATGAAGCAAATCAAGCATGAGTCAAACTGATATCGCAATTTCAAGTGGTAAAAACAAGCCGTCTTTGAGGCTCGTCCCACCTCATTTTTCCAAGGCCCAGAGGCATGAGCCTGAATGAATATTTTATCATGGGTTTGAATTTGTATGCCGGCCTTAGATTCATAAAATCAAGAAGCTTCCAGAAAAAAGCAATATTCTGGGAAAATATGAAATCGCTTGGATAGAAATGGAGGTTCCTGCGCAGGGCGGAAATCAGAATCCGGGCGCATTCAGCATCAAACCCCTTGTCGACATAATATCTCACTTCGGAAGGATCTCCCGCGTTTTTAAGTATCCCTTCATTTCCGGCGATCTCATAAAGAGGAGAATTGGGAAGGATTACAAGTCCCACCGAAAAATATATAACGCTTGCCCCAGGCAGATTCTCTGCGAAACGGACCGTCTGGCCGACAGTGTCCCTGTTTTCAGAGGGACCGCCCACCAAAAATCCAACCGAATATGGAATCCTGTATTTTGCATAAAGTCCCGCGACAGCCATGGCATCCTGCGCTGAATAACCCTTCTTCATGGCTTTAAGCATGCTATCAGCACCGGAGTCGCAAGTGTAATCGACGCAGATGCAGCCAGCTTCCTTCAGAAGCCTTATCGACTCTTCATCCTGGTTTATGGGATTCAGTTCCACATGAAATCCTATCCCCAGCTTTCTGCGGGCAAGTTCGCGCAGAACGCGCATCATATGATCCCTGTCTGTATTGAACAGCGGATCGGCAAGGCCGAAATATTTCATTCCGGTGGTTTTCCTGATCGCCTCGATCTCATCCACCACCCGCCGTGCCGATCTGAACCTGACCTTCCTGCCGCACAGATGCACATCGTTGCAGAAAATACACCTCTGATTGCATCCCCTTTGGGTGACAACGCCGAAGTGTCCTCTGTTTCTCATGTATTTTCGATAATCTATCAGATGAATGGCCTGATTTTCGATCGAGTCCAGATCCTCGACATAGGCGGGAGCGCCTATTTTCAGCAGGCCGTCCTTGTAAAATGAAATCCCCGGAACAGATTCGATATCGCCGCCTCTTTCAATCTTTTGCAGAAGAAGCGGAAGCGAAAAATCGGCCTCCCCCGAAAGACCGAAATCGGGCTTGAGTTCCTTCATGAAAGTATCTGTTGCTGTTGTGAAGGCCGATCCTCCGATGACTATCGGAACCTTGGAGATCCTTCTTATGGTTTCAATGCACTTTTTATAATAAGAGAGATAGCTCCCGTTTTTGGAGACGATATCATCGATGTTCCTGATTCCGATTCCAACGGCTCCCGGAGAAAACTCACGAACGACTCTCTCAACTGCACCCTCATAATCCTTGACAAACATAAGGTCGAGAATTCTTGCCTCATGCCCTGAAGAGCTGACCCTTGAGGCAAGATACAATATCCCCACGGGAGTTACACGGTAAGGAAAAACGGTCCTGTTTGGGGCGATAAGAAGAACCTTCACTTGAATCCTCTCACAGCAGTCAGAAAAAGATTTCTTAGAGCTCGGCCCTAGAGCCTGTAGACATTTCGTCATCGTCGGACGATCCTCATTTACCAGCACGTAAACGAAGGTCGTCCTCCTGCTGGCGCCTTGATTCAGACCTTTTCGGCCAGGGTCGAGCTAGACAGGCTTGTTGTGCACGGCCTTCACAGCCCTGCCGGACGGATCGGCGTTTTTGGCAAAACTCTCATCCCACCTGATTGCTGCAGGCGTACTGCACGCAATGCTCGGTCCTCCTGGAACGCAGGCAATGGCCGTG
>JADFZC010000064.1 GCA_015232735.1 Oligoflexales bacterium
ATTTGGTTGTTCCTTACAATATATAGGTGGCGGTGCTGGGGCTTGGGGTTTGTGGGATGGGGTATTTGTTTTTCGTGGGGGCTGTTTTTTATTTTTTTCCGGCTATCGGGGGGATGAAGAGGGGTGAGATTGCCGGGTATTTGAAAAGGCTAAGAATCGCTTGAGATTGAAGAAGGTTTAAACCTTGTTTTATTAAGCAGGCCCTTTGCATGGCGTTGTGACATGAATATAACGAAAAAAAGAACGTAACCAAAGAGCATGCCAGTGATGGTTGACATTCCCAGAACATAGGGTTTATTTATATTTTCTGTAAGAATCTTGTTTGAATCCTTGTAGACTATTTTTGTTTTGTCAAAGAAAAAATAAGGTTTAGGATACATGTAGAGATATTCGAAACTATTGACTGTATTAAGGTACATGATTGCAAGGTTGATAATACCCCATTTTTCATCGGCAGATATTTTTCCTTCAACTTCCAAAGGGGCAATAAGTTGGGAAAGTTGGCCCGCTAGCAAATCCTTATTACGATACGGAGAGACAGTATATATATCCTCAAGAAATTTTTGCCATTTCAAGGGATCAACGCTAATAGCTTCAAGTCTTTTGTAAATTTTGTATCTTAGCTGATAATATTCGGTTGCTGCTAATACTTGCTTTCTATATCGGCTCAAATCCGTACCCTGCACTGTCCTGCTTTGATTTATTAGAATGTCAACCAGTTTTTCTGCCAGATGGCTATTCCCAAGGTCGAAAGGTTTGGTTGTAACAACACTTATTTTAAGGGAATTTTCCTGCTCTCCGGGGTTAGCAACCAATAAATTGGTATGCAATTTTTTATAGGTAATGTCTGCCGCAATCAAGGTTTTGAGATTATCTTTTACCGACTTTGATGATGGCGGATCATTTGTTAAAAAGTCAATCCAGGGATTCAAACTAATGGGGCCATGTTTTAATCCTATAGAATTTCCATCAGCATTATAAATCCTGTTTTCACCTGTTACTTCAAAAGAAGAAAGGTAGAGTATTTCCATTGAAAAGAGGATTGTTCCAATTCCCCAAAAGAGTCCGAAAAGAGCGCCAATTAGCACATAGGGACGAGAAAGCCATAACAATTTCGAGATATCCTTAAAATCTGTTTCTTTGTTTGTCTGTGACATGTCGATCCCTGTATTAACCCATCAAACCTAAGGCAAGTAACATTTATGGGAAACAAGTGTAGCACAAGGCCTTTGGATTACCAATAAGATTAAGTGACAGTTTCAATCAGTTATGTTAATTCTCGGGGTATGCAAAGTCGCGTTTGGAAGAATTTTTGATCCTGCTGTTAAACAGGGATATTATGATGCTGGATATTTTATCTGTGAGCTGTTTGTTTTTCTGTTTTTTTCCCTATATCAGGACTTCTCCCATAAATTCTGACCTGCAGCCTGCAGCAATGGTTTTGGCAACGTTTTTTATTATTTTGAATGAGTCAAATTCCCTGAAAAGGAAAATAACCTCTTTATCCCCAATGTGCTTTTATTTTGGCCTGCTTCTTATTGCATTGTTTTTGCAGGGTCTTTTGTCAGGAGAGATAAGCATCAGACGGGTTGCAGCCTACCTTTCCATATTTGTTTTTTGTTATCTGGGGTACAATATCAGGGCTGAAAAATTTCAAAATATTTTGTTTTTTTCCATATTGATATGGTTTTTGGTTGGTCTTGTCCAAGTCCTTTATGATCCATTGTTTTTAACAGGAGTTATCTCCCGGGCAGCGACATCAAGCGCAAGAGGAGTAACTTCTTTATCTGTGGAACCTTCCTTGT
This sequence comes from Oligoflexales bacterium, assembly GCA_015232735.1. The sequence continues at coordinate 1,806 of JADFZC010000064.1, forward strand.
ATGGAATGCACTGTGCCATGATGATTCCTGTAGTCTATTTTTTTTATAAAAAACCACTTGTAAGGAATTTGTTGATAGGAATCATTTGTCTGCAGGTTATTTTTTTATCACGGTCAGTCACCTCGGCTTTTGTTTTATTTAGTCTATTAGGCCTATTTGTAATGTTTCGTTTAAATATTCACACACTTTTTATAGTGATGATATTGTCGGTTATAGCTGGTTATCTCTTTATAAAGTGGTTTCCAGGTGCAAGGCTCACAGCAATAATAACCAGCATTTTTACGGCAAACTCCATAACTCAAATTGCCACACTCGATGGCAGCATCAGTGCAAGGGTAGCCGACATATATTATAGCAATATGTCTCTTATCCAGGATTTTCCGAAGTCTTTCGGTCATAATCTGGCAAATTTCGATGAATTGTTTTACTACGGGAAAATCTACAGGAATGAGATATTTGGAAGCTACCTGATGAGTGAGCATATTATGTCTGGTATTGGATCTGTCGTATTTGAGCTCGGATTTATAGGAATTACTCTGCCCTTAATGATTTTTTTCAGATTTATGATGAGTCCAGATAAGGGAGCAAGGAGTTTTGGGATTTCACTGCCACTTGTGATGCTTATAACCGTTACTCTAACCCATCCTCTTGCCGGTTTGATTATTGGACTTAATGAACAGGCTTTTGCGAAGACCTCTTCTGAGGAATAACTTTGGACAGCAGGTTTGTATGCAACATGTTGAAATTTCGAGAGAGATCTTATGCAAGCTTTGCTTGCGAGGATAAGTTCGTGGTGTTTTCGTGTCACAGACATATTACTTTGGCTGGAATTTGTCATGCGCTTGAATACTATGGATATCTATGCTACTTTTTAAAGATATATACGTGGAATTTATAGTAAATAAATGGGATCTTTGTTTTTTAACCCGATAAAGAGAGAAAAATTGTGTCGCGTGGTTTAGTCTTTACAGCAACATATAATGAAGCAGAAAATATTGAAAAATTAGTTGATTCCATCATGCGAGCAATATCATCTTTTGATGTCCTTGTCGTGGATGATAACAGTTCAGACGATACAGGAGCGATATTAGACAGGATTGCAAAACAAAAGAGAGGTCGCTTAACGGTAATACATAGACCCTGGAAACTGGGGCTTGGCACAGCTCATAAGATTGCTTTCAAATATGCACTTCATCATGAATATGAATATCTTATTACAATGGATGCTGATTTCTCGCATGATCCTCTTTATCTGCCTCTGATGAGGGAGAAGTTGGAACACAGCGAGTTTGTCATTGGTTCAAGATATGTTAAGTATGGACGATGTAACTATGGAGCAATAAGAAGATGGTTTAGCAAAGGGGCTAATATTTTAGCAAGAAATCTTTTGGCCATTCCGCTTAGAGAGTGTACGACTTCGTTCAGGGGTTTTAGGCTCTCGCTACTTCGCAAACTGCCTGTTGATAGAATAAAATCAGAAGGTTATTCATTTTTTTTTGAAACTCTGTTTTATGTCTCCAAATTTGCCAACAGAATGGATGAATTTCCCATTTTTTTTGAAGATAGAAGAGCGGGTCAGTCAAAGATTTCAAAAAAGGAGATAATAAGAGCTGTTTCCAATCTGTTTAAATTGTTTACAATTAGAATAATTTATGGCCGTCGTTCAGATGAGGACAATGTTACTTCATGGATTTACCCGCCCTGCGGGATTTGCAATTCACCATATCATACCGTAATAAATGAAAGGGTTTCTTTAAGCCATTCACATGAGAAATGTGATTTTTTATCTATTGGCCCTAATTATCGTGAAAGAATCGTGAAATGTCTTCATTGCGGTTTAATATCTGTCAATCCTCAAGCCAAAAAGGAAAATGTCCGCTTATCCACTTCTCATCAAGAAGATTTGATTGATGTTGAAAACCGCAAGTCTCTTACGATGGCTCTTTATCGCAACTTCAGGACGATTTCACACCTTTTCAAAAAAAATGGAAGACTTCTCGATTTTGGATCCCAGTGTGGTGCGTTTATTAGCATAGCCAAGCAAAATGGTTACAGTGCAACAGGAGTTGAATCTTTTGATAATACAGCTGGCAGCCAAAGAGAGATGCTGGATTTTGATATCCATTGCAGCGCCTTGGAAACTTTGGATAATTCCAATGGCGATTTTGATATAGTCACTTGTTGGAATGCGATTGAATACTCGCGAAATCCCTTGCAGGAAATACTACATGTAAACGCACGTCTTAGAACTGGAGGCGTTTTTGCGTTCAGTACTCTTAATTCAAAAAATTGGTTTTTGGAATTTTGTATAAAGAAAATTCCTTCGGTATTAGATAAGAAGATTACTTTTTTCGATGACAATATTATTGCATTCATGCTTGAAAATACAGGCTTTAGACTGATTAACGCTTCAAATTACATTAATGTTGTCGATCTAAATTATGTTTTGCGGCTACTCAAAGAATTAGGCATTCCCGGGATGGAATATGTAGGGTATTTGATTAATAAAACAAAATTGAAAAAAGTAAGATTACCGCTGAATTTCGGGGATATCCGCCTCTATCTAGCAGAAAAGGTGGAAAATGCAGTTGTTTTTAAAACATCGCAGAGAGTTGGAGCATCAAAGACAGAATGGTATATAAATGATAAGACACACCTGGAAAAAAAGGAGAAATATTCAGAAAAGAGTCTGAGTCTGAATGAAAATATTCTTTAAAAATTTGAATCAGATTTTTTACCGTTGTTTTTTCTTTCATAAATTGAAAAACCATGATGTTTTTCTGATAGAACGTAATAATTATTAATTACCGGAAGAAGTGAGTATCTTATCAGAGCAAGTTGAGGAAAAGGACTTTCGTCAATAATGACAATATCATTTTTGGGATCTAGTACAAACTCCTGAAGCTTGTAGTAGTCTTTTAAAAGAAAGATAGCATAAATGTTGTAATTATATTTGGAAGCGATGTTTGCTTCACCAAGCAGCACACCCAGGTTTTCTGAAATAAGCAAAACGCTGGAGCGTCCTCTTAGTCTCTCTTTAAGGTAGGAAGTTCTTTTGTATAGTTCTCCATTTTCCTTTTTTAATGACTGAGTCATGTTGTTTATGGCATTTGTCTTGAATGCAGGAAAACTGGAATAGAGCCCAACTATAAACACTGCCAGAATGAAAAAAGAGCCAATTGTTGTCATTCTGTAAAACAGGTCTTCTTTTCTCTTTTCCCAATATACATAAAATAGTGTGATGAGTGGCATCGGCATGAATATCGCAATGTTCCCCAAATTAAGGGCATGGCTTCTGCCCATGTAGTACAGAAGTGATCCAATGGAATATAGTCCGACTACGAAAAGGAATTTTTTAGCTGTATTCAATTTGCCTGAAAAGAAATCGGACATCGCTATGAAAATGGCTATTAGATAAAGTATGATAAAAAATTGCCAAAGACCGTTTTTAGGCATTGGGATCATAAAGAAACCAAAGCTGCCAAACTCGGCTGGAAGTTCAAATAACATTTTAGGGTTTATCCAATATCCAAATAACAGATACACAATCAGTAGAAAGCCTGCGATTGTGATAAGGGAGATTGCAAGAACTTCAAATATGCGAAAAAGAGATTTTGGAAGCTCCTTCCATTCGCGGTTTTTATAATCGTCTAGAGCTTCAAGGGATTGAAACAGAAACCATGAAATCCAACAAATTATTCCAGAATCGTTGCTCCAGAAAGGAGCCAAGGATACAAAGATTGTTGTGATAACCGATGAAAGCCTTGATCTGTTTTTCAAATAGCATGACACCAGAAAAAAAAGAAGAAAAGGACAAATCAGCCTATGCGGAATGTACTGCAGATATCTGTCGGGAAATTCTGCCTTAGGGAAGGAATATCCATAAAGGGAGGCAAGAAATACGAAAAATCCTAGGATATTGCTTCCCGTGAGTTTTCTAATGGCAAGAAAGGCGAAAAGGAAGGATAAGGCAGAAATGATGCCCATGATCAAGGTGAAATTAAAAACCGAAAGCCCGAAAATTTTCAAAATTGGATAGAGAAATACAGGATAGAGTCCATAGAGTGTAGCAAAATCCTTGGTTCCTACGCCACCGTTTAAAAAGAACTGAACGACATCAAAATAATATGCCTCAAGATGCATACTGAATGAAATACTGTCAGCCGTTTTAGCGTTGAACAAGGGGTAGCAGATTATAATAAATAAAAAATAGGATGTAATTGGCAGTATTGCAACTAAAGAATATTTATCAATTTTTTTTAAAAAATCTGAACTCATGAATTCAGGCAAAAGATAGCAAACAAGCATCAAAAAGGCGATGAAAAGGGGATTTGACGACAGAAGACCGTATGGAAAATACAGGGTAAGCCCAGTTCTGTCTACTGTCGGGTCGACGAGGTTTGCAAGTTTTGCCACATACCATGCAAGTGCCGTAAATGACAACAAGACGATAACATTATAGAAACGGCTGAAAAATGGAGTTATTAAACGGTTAAAGATTTTGTCAAAAAAATCTGTTTGAAGAAGTGCTCTCAGGAAAAAAACAAGGATAGGGAAAAAAACTATTATTGAAATAAAAAGGATGACTTCCCTATATTCCGGAAAAGCCTCCCAAGGGAGAAGAATTGTGTAAACAGGCGCCTCTTCAGCTCGTGACTGACGAAGTATGGGGAGTTTATCTATATAAAAAACTTTTGTAAGCTTTAGAATAATACTAGCAAAAACAATAGAGAAAAACATCTTGCCCGAGAGAATATGCCGTGATGAGGAATTCATAAAAGAGTCTCCAAAATGACGCTACCCATTGAAAATATGCGCTATTTTTAAATCAAAAATCTTTTCTCTGGAATAGTCATTGGTTAGAAGCCTTCGCATGTTCACTCTATATCTGGTAAGCTGATCTCTATTCATGGACAAAAAGCCTTTGAAGCCATGCGCTATAGACTCGACGCTTGAAGGGTCTGCGACAAGTCCAATGCAGTTTTCATTTACGATTCTTGCTACCTCACCTTTCATAACACAAAACAAGGCTTTATCTGCAGCAAGATATGCTTGAAATTTGGCTGGAACAGTGATGCTGAATACCGGAGAATCGATAAGCGAGATAATGAGAACATCGCTGCCTGAAAACCAGTCGGGCATCTCTTTTAGCGGCTTTCTTCCCCAGAAAACGACATTGTTTATTTTGTCGGTCTCGGCCAGCTTTTTAAGTTCCTCGAGATTTGAACCGTCACCGATTATATTAAGCCTTGCCTGAGGAAAATCGTCAGATATATGTCCGAAACCCTTTATGACATTTTCCAGGTTTTGAACTTTTCCAATGTTGCCTGCGAAGGTAAAGTTGAAAAACCCTTTCATGTTCTCATGGGGAACGGCATTGTCAAAATTGAGGTCATTTGGAACCCATTGAGGGGTAAATACCACTTTTGTGTTTGGAGCATATTCCTTAATTCGTGGAATAAAACCTTCACATGAGACAAAGACAGTGTCACAGTTTACGTAAATAAATTTTACAAAGAGATCCAGAATTTTTTTGGAGAGCCAATGTTTTTTAAACCCGTATGCAAATACCGAATCGGGCCATACGTCAAGCGTCCAGACAAATAGCTTCTTTCCAAAGAATTTTTTTAGAAGAACCCCCGGCAGCGCCTGAGTGAGAGGGCCTGGCTGATAGACATAAATCTTGCTGCAGTTTCCTGCCACTATAAAGGAGACAAAGATTGTTTGGACGGCATACATTATGTATGAGAGAACCTTGAGAAAGACGCTTTTTTTATAGCCTAAGATTCCGAATATCCTGTAAATGCAGATTCCATCCCAATCCTCCCTTTGAAACAGTCTGTTTTCATAACCGTCATAAACCTTGTCGAAGGGATAACTTGGAACCTGTGTAAGTACCGAGACATGATAGCCTTTGCTATAAAGTTCTCTTGCAAGGTCATTGATGCCGAATTCTTCAGGATAGAATCTTTCAGCGATAATTAGTATGTTTTTACTAATATCATTTTTTGGGTTCATTTGCGTTGGCCCACTCCCGGTTCAGTTCTTGTTTCGAACAGCGCTAGTCATCCCAGGAGGGAAATCCGCGAGTCTTTCTATATAGTCCCAGTTATCCCGGAACCATTCGATGTTGCTTTCAAAACCTTCACTAAATTCCACTATCGGCTTATAGTATATCAGTTCGCGAGCCTTATCGATCGATGCCAAAAGCCTCGGCTTTGTATCCCATTTGCGCCGGGGTCTGAACATGATCTGTGATTTTCTTCCTGTGGCTTCAAGGACAAGCTCGGCAAGCTTTTTGATGCTCACTTCCCTGCCCGCTGCAAGATTGAAATTCTGGCCGACAGCTGTCTCATAATAACCTGACTTTACAAGTCCCTGGACAAGATCAAGGACACAAGTAAAGTCCCTTGTCTCTTCACCGGTTCCTGTTATTGGAAGATTCTTACCCTTCATCGCCCAGTAGATAAAGTTTGGAATCACGTTTCTATATTGGCCAGGGACCTCTCCAGGTCCGTAGGAGTTGAAGAAACGGCAGTTTACGATTTTCATTCCGTAGTGATGTGAATAGAAATTGCAGTACATCTCGCCAGTCATTTTATTTATCTGGTATGGGGTCGTCAGATGCATCGATACAAAATCCTCTTTGAGAGGAAGCTGTGGATAGGAGCCGTAGATAGCGCATCCGCTCGATGCATATATGAATTTTTCAATCTTGGCAAGTCTTGAATATTCCAGAAGTTTTATCTGTCCGATAACATCAACCTCGGCGGAGGTTTCAGGGAAATCAACGGAATTCTGGTTTGCAAAAAAGGCGGCCAGATGAAAGACTATTGAAATATTTTCCTTGAATACCCGTTTCAAATCGATGTCGCTTCTGACGTCCCCCTGTACAAACATGATGTTTGGAAGAGGGGTTACGTTCCATGGGTCTTTTGCTTTCAAGGATGACAGGTTATCCAAAATGATTATTTTTCCATCATCTCCAACGAGCTTTGAAAGCGCTATAATCAGGTTGCTGCCTATGCCGCCGGCTCCGCCTGTTACAAGTATGTTTCTGCCTTTATAATAAGATGGGATTTCTGAGCCGATGCCTGTTCTGTCAAGATAGTCAGCAACGAGCTTTGTCCTTTTTTCATAAGTCTGCATACATAGCCTCCTTTAAAAATTCGACTATACGTCTACATGCCTTTCCATCGCCGTAAGGATTAATGGCCTTCGACATCTTGTCATATTCCGTTTTGTCATTCAACAGCCTTGAAACTTCAAAAAAGATCCTTGCACGGTCAGTGCCGACAATCCTTACGGTGCCTGCCGTAACGGCTTCGGGTCTTTCCGTGGTATCCCTCATGACAAGTACAGGTTTGCCGAGGCTTGGCGCCTCTTCCTGCACGCCGCCGCTGTCGGTCAGGATAAGATAACTTAAATTCATCAAATATATGAAGGGCTCATAGTTCAATGGGCTGATAAGATGGATGTTTGGAATTTCTCCGAGAAGCTCATGGACAGGTTTTTGCACATTGGGATTAAGGTGTACCGGATAAATAAAATCGACATCTCCAAATTCAAAGGAAAGATTTTTAAGGGCTTCACAAATATTTAAGAAGCCGGTTCCGAAATTTTCCCTTCGATGTCCCGTAATAAGTACCATTCTTCTACGTTTTTCGGCATAATCTGCAATATTAAACCTGTATCCGGAAAGGTCAGAAATGATCCTGCGGCAGAGCGGCTCATCATTTTGAATTTTTTCAAGGACGGCAAAAAGCGCATCTATTACAGTATTTCCCGTTACTACAATATTATCTCTGCTACGGTGTTCCCTCAGCAGATTGGCTCGGCTTGTTTCTGTTGGGGCGAAGTAGTATTTTGTGATCTGGCTTGTTATCTGGCGATTAAGTTCTTCGGGCCACGGAGAATAGATATTCCACGTTCTAAGGCCCGCCTCGACATGACCTATGGGAATTTTCTTGTAGAATGCGGCGAGGGAAGTTGCAAAAGATGTCGTCGTATCCCCATGCACAAGAACAAGGTCCGGTGAGGATATTTCAAGGATCTCCTTCATTCCAAGAAGCACATTTGAAGTGACGTGATAGAGATCCTGGTCTTTTTTCATTATGTCAAGATCGTACCTGGGTTTTATTTCAAAAAGGCTCAGCACCTGGTCGAGCATCTGTCTGTGCTGTGCCGTAACGCAGACCTCGACATCGAAGAGGTCCATGTTTTTTTCAAATTCCTTAACAAGCGGAGCCATTTTTATGGCTTCCGGGCGGGTGCCGAAAACAATCAATATCCTTTTTTTTTGAGGAGAGTGATTCAATTTAACTTCCGATCCTGTAGTAATACTTCATCCATTCCACGGTCCTTTTAATTCCCTCCTGCGGACAGACCTTTGGATTATGATCGAGATCCCTTATGATTTTGGAAAAGTCCATCGTTTTGATTTTGGTGGTGAAGTGTTCGGCTTCCTCATATTTTACAATTGAGTCGCTTATTCCTACCGCTTTCAGGATCATGTCGGAATAATCCTTAATATCAGTTTCCCACTCCACCTTGCCGCCGACGTTGTAAACCTCGCCTGGAATGAAGTTGTCCACGATATTGGCTACGGTAGCGCATGTATCTTCAACGAAATCAATAATCCGCTTATGCCCCATGTAAACCTTATATGGTTTGTTATGAAGAGCACAATAGATGAATTTCGGTATAAATCCTCTGTAGGGGGTATATTCCTCATGGGGACCGTAGCAGTTCACAGGCCTTACACGAACCGTCTTTGTGCCGAACATTTTTGCAGAATTCATGCACATAAGCTCGCCGGCCCATTTCGAGATGGCGTAATCATTCATTTGATATGTATCTTCTATTTTATTTTTCTCCATGACAGACTCTTTCATTATTCCGTCATAGTCGCCATAGACCTCCGCGGAAGAGAAGAAGATCATCTTGAAA
>JADFZC010000780.1 GCA_015232735.1 Oligoflexales bacterium
AAGATCTTTAGCATATTGGCATTTTATACTTCTTGTTAAATTAAAATTTTTATCCAAATTCTCAAATTTGAAAGCTGCACTCCCGAGATCCATGAAGACAACGTTTTGTATCCAGAGATTTTTGAATTTAAGGGTAATTTTTCTTAGTTCGATATTTGCGTAAGCGGCCCTGTTTCCATAGACCGCACTGTCGGGAATACCCCTTATGGAGTCAAAACCTCCCAGAAAATAAAGGTTTTGTATGGACAGATTGTCTGTTGAACCAAGAAGCCAGTGAACCATAAGGTTGAGATCTGTTGCAAGCAGACGGTAATAATGAAGGTCAAATTCGGCAAAGTGGCTGGCGGTTTCCCCCTTGCCAAAGACAGGGCCGGCTGATGTTATGAGCCTCATCCCGTCCATATTGAGATTGTTCACACCTATATCGTCGTAGACAATTTTCAGGAGCGGTTTTGCAGATTGGCTGGATTTTGGGTTTATTCTTGGATTTTCCGGTAAAGTTATCGGGGCGTCTTCATCCTTGAATTGAAATGTTGTCGGTCTTTGTTCCCTCAGCGTCAGGTCAATTCCGTATTGCCAGTTTTCCTTTGATGCATCCGCGGCATTCAAGGGAAGAAGATAGAAGCCCCTGAACGTATCGGCCCTGGTATCGTAATTTCCAATTATTTTGAATTTTTCATCATAAAGGCTTCTCAGCCTGTTGTCTTTCCAATATTCCACGCCAAGAAGGTTTTTTCCTCTGAGAGAGGTCGGAATTCTCGCATAGAGGACTCCTCCGGGAGGAGCATTGCCGTATTTTCTCATTTCTCCGCCCAAGGTCCAAAGCCTGCCCAGTGAGTGAGTATTGTATGCACCAAGCACGATGAGAGGGGTTCCGCCTCCAAAGGCACCTCGGATGACTGGAATTGTCGTCCATTTTTCCTCGACAGTTATCGAAAGTATATATTTCCCGGGTATCTCGGGATGAGGTACTGCTTTTGCCTCGGCACTGGAAAAAACAGAGGATGTAAGGAGCCAGTTTCTGTAAAGGATGAGCATTTCATCATCGATCTTTTGAGGCGGCCGGATACCCAGATACTCCTTGAGCCAGTCGACGTCTGTTCTATTTATGCCATCAACCTTGAGATCGATTATATCATATGTTTGTCTGACCTTGTCGCCGGCTTCTCCCGCACATGGTTCGGACAGGAGCTGTAGAAGAAATGCTGCTCCAAAAAATATTTTTAAGGATATTCTTTTTCCTGAAGGAGATAAAAAGGGTTTCACAGGTATTGATCCGGTTTCATCAAATAATTCTGGATATAATCTCTTATTCCATCTTCCAGCGTAAAAAACGGATCCGTATAAAGAGCCTGCTTTTTAAGGTTGTTCAGATTTGCCTGTGTGAAATACTGATATTGGTCCCTTATGTTTTCTGGCATGTCTATCCATTCGAAGACAGGAGTTTTTTTCCGCATGGAATTGAAGACGGCATCGCCCAGTTCGCTGAAAGACCTGGCCATGCCGGTCCCAATGTTATATATGCCGGACTGAATATCTTTTTTCATGTTGTAAAGATGGTATATCACCTTTACGACATCCTTGATGTAGATGAAGTCTCTTCTTTGATCCCCGTGTTCGATATTCTCCCTGTGGGACTTGAACAACTTTAGAGAATTGTCTGTTTTTATCTGGTTGAATGCATGAAAAGCCACTGATGCCTGGGCGCCTTTATGATATTCCTGGGGTCCATACACGTTGAAAAATTTCAGGCCGGCCCAGAATGGCGGATGTTTTTTCTGTTTGATAACCCACAGGTCGAAAAGGTGTTTACTGAAGCCATATTTGTTGATTGGTTTCAACGACGGAATATCTTTTAACTCGTCGTAGAAACCTTCTTCCATTGCCCCATAGGTGGCCGCAGAAGAGGCGTATATAAAAGGAATCGACTCTCTTGTGCAGTATTCAAAAAGTCTGATGGAGTAGTTTACATTGTTTTCCATCAGATAATCAGCATCCTCTTCCGTGGTGGCTGAACAGGCGCCTATATGAAATACCATGCTTATGCGACGTTTTTCATTTGAGAGGTATTCAAAAAACGTGTCTTTGTGCAGGACCTGGTTGATTTGCCTCTTGGCGAGATTTTTCCATTTTAAGCCTATTCCAAGGTGGTCAACGACGAGAATGTCGTTTATGCCTTCCTCATTTAATTTCCAAATCAAGGCACTGCCAATAAAACCTGCTCCGCCTGTTATAATAATCATTATTAAGCCCGTCCTGATATATCTTAGTCTAGACCCTAGCCGAAAAGGTCTGACTCTTCGTTAATCGTCGTCGGACGATCCT
>JADFZC010000781.1 GCA_015232735.1 Oligoflexales bacterium
AAGGCGATCAAACACAAACCCCAGAGACACGGGTCACCTCCAAATCTGAGATAAAAAAACATGCACAAAACCAGCTTACACCATAAGTGGCAATAATTCAATAATCCGGGACCCAAAAAATGGGTCCGTAAATTGTGAACCCATATTATGTTAATAAATATAGTTGGTTATTTAGCCAGAAATCGATGTTAAGGATATCTCTTCATCAGCTTTTCGGCAGTAGAAAAAGAGGGGACTATATCCACGGGAACACCCGTCAGACCGTCAAGCGCGGCTTTAACCTCAGGCCTGAGGTAAACGTGTTTTTTAATCAGGTCCTCGGCGGCGGGCTTGTCCCCCCTGGCTTCTATTGTCAAGAGGCTCGCAGTGAGGTCCCTGATCCCTTCCGCGATCTTTGTTTCATCGACAGAGAATTTTCCGTCATCTGATACCTTATATGCGCCCCGGTCAAGGAGGTAGTTCAGCTGGATGGCGACACCCTTTCCATGTGCCTCGTTTATTCCGAAGCGGAGCGACCTGAACGTCGATGCCAGATAGGTCATATAGAGGGTACTTTGGAGCTGCCTGTCTATCACGCCCTTGTCGATCAGCCTTTGCATGGCCCACAGTCCTGTGACATCGGCCTTTGACTCTTCGATGGCGCTGAAGGTGTTTTGCAGCCTTGCCCTTACGGTTTCGGTTTTTCCATTTTCAGTGACCGTGCTCGGCCCTATTCCATGCATGAGTTCATGCATGAGGATATGCGTGAAAAACGCGTCGAATGAAACCCTGCTCTTATCCTGCTCAGACAATACCCTGTCCGCTATTGGAACGAGAACCTTTTTAAACTTGGCCTCCTGGATGTTCTTAAGCATGACCCTTTTTGCTCCCATCTCAAGGGTTATCTTTTCGTCATTGGGCAGGTTGAAAGCAGCCGTCTGCACGCCCCTGTTGCCGTCGCCCGATGAAAATATCGAGTTCACGACGCGGATTGGCGCCATGGCTCCTATCTTGGGATTCTTGTATTTTGAATCGATTGGAAGGTTGTCCTCAAGCTCCTGCAGTTCGGATGAGAATTTGGAAAGTTTTGCCGTTTCCGCGTCATCGCGGATGGTCACGAATGCCTCAAAAGCCGCCTTTGCGTTGAACCACTCGTCTTCGTAAACTTCGTACGGCCCTATTGTGGGTTCGATTTTTGAATCGAGTTTCATCCATGCCACGTCGCTGTCGTAATAATTATTTGAAAAGAACGAGTCGGCGCGTTTTAAAAGGAACTCCTTCAAAGTAGGCTCCCTGGTGAGAAAGGCAGCCTCCCTCAGATATCTGGCTGCGCGTATCAGCTCTCTGCGATATTCTCTGTCATAGCCGACGGCCATGAGTTTTCCGCACGGGTCCCTTCTGATGGTGGTAAAAAAACCTCTTGCGTATAAGGCCTCTTCCTGGGAGAGACCGGAAAGCCAATTTTCAATTTCCTCCCTGGTGCTGTCTTCCGGATAGAAGTTGGCCCCTTTCGGTTTCTGCGGGACATCCGGAATGGTCGGTCTGAAACCGTCAAGCCTCGACCATGGCCCCTTATCGATGGTGAACGACCTGAACCTGAGGACTCCAAGCTCGCTCCTGTCCCTTCTCAGTTTTCTCTCGAGCGCCTCGTTGCCCGACCATACCTGGCGCAGAAACAGAACATCCATTACCCTGGCCGCATGCAGGATCTTTGAAAGAGCCATCTTCTCGTTGACGGGCATCTTGGAAAGGTCAACCCCAAGGTCGACGGGTTCAAAGCGACCGATCATGGTCCTGAGCTCTTCCTTGTCCGGAATATCAGACGGCTTTGACTCGTCTTCCGATGTCTTTCCAAATGCCGCCCCTGCAACAAGCAGCAGTGCGAAAAGCGGCAGTGCCAACCATTTGCTACTTCTCATAGAACACCTCCCGGTAATACTGTTTACGTTTCCAGCAGGAGATTGCCTATGCTGAAAACTTTTTCGATCACGATACCAATACTGTGTATTTCATTATTTTAAAAGGGATATTTTATTGTTTTGTCAAAAATGCAATAATTTTGGGGGAAGATGCCTCTATTTAAGGCTTTTGTATTTGCAGTATGGGCCCTCTTGCCTTTTCGCCACAAAACAGCGATATCCTTTTGTGTACCAGGGCGGAGAAAAGTTATGAAAAAATTAAACTTTAATGCATTGTCATTTTTTTTAACAGGTTCGCTGTTTCTTGCATCCTGCGGGGATGATGCTTCCCCGGACCGCTACGCTCTCAAAAATATTTTTGGAAAGGACGACCGGGTGGACATGGCTGCGGGCGTAAGGCCGTGGTCGGCAATCGGAAGGCTCGA
>JADFZC010000782.1 GCA_015232735.1 Oligoflexales bacterium
TCACGCCGAAGTAAGGTTGGATGCATGCCTACGTGATCCCAGTGCCGGATTGCGCGTAGCGCAATCCGGCCAAGTCCTGTCGGGGGCAGAACTATGTCCGAAAAATAGAGTCCGAATTACAGGCCAAAAATACTGTGATTCGGACTCTATTTTTTTAACACACGAATCCCGCTAGGAATAGCTCTGGCCGGTTCGCCTTTTCTGCTTTTCCCCCAAAAATCGAAAAAATTTTCCCTTACCTATATTTTTGCCTTGAATCTTATATAAGTAATGATAATATCTTATACAAGATGGAAAAAATTAGCAATGAAAAAATATCAGCCTTCAAACAGCTACTAAAACAGTTACTCAATGAATTAGAGCAAAAGGCTTTCAAGGCAATGCATACGGACATGATTTTCCGGGGATCCCCTGCTGAAGTTTATAGGAAATGCGGAAAGAAAACTTGCAAATGTGCCAAAGGTGGTACCGACCGGCATGGGCCATATAAAGTTATCCAAATTAATAGAAATGGTACGCAGAAGCAAATTACCTTGAAGCCCGGTCAAGAAAAATATTTTGAAATGGCAAAGTTTTATGTATGGCACAACAACAACCATAAAAGCATTAAGGATCTGTTAAATAAAATTGATAATTTAATCGCGAATATATTAGAGTTACGGACAATGGAGGACATCAATGATGAGCAATAATATTGGCGAAGGGGGATTTTTATATCCTTTGATCTACCAACAGTCAAAAGATTATGTGACCAAAAAATTTCAGGAAGGAAATATAGATCATATTGATTCAAGTACCTGGGGCTTTACTGATAATTTTTTTGCATATTTATTGCAGACAAAATTTTTTGAGTTTGTTGATAAAAGCTATCCTACACCAAGAGATAAGACTGAAGTGCCGATATGGTTTCTTATTAGTTGTCAGCTGGCCATGCGCTTATCATTAAAAAATGCCTACAGTAGTTTGTCGGAACTAATGTTAATGTCCGGACCAATATTGTTCCGAGTGGGTTTTAATATAGGAAGCAAGCAATTGGGTTTTAATGATAAAAATAAAAATCCAAGAAAGATACCAATAAGTGATAGTACTGCTTTAAAATTTTTCAAAGACACCAATGTGCAGGCAATTAGAGATTGGTACAATATTGATGTTCAAGGTTGGTTCAAAAGACATCGCTACTTTGATGCAAACGGGATCTATGTTTTGGATCAAACTCACTGTGTAGTGCCCGATAATCCAAATTATGAAGATGCAGTTAAAATGCCAGTTGATGAGCATGGTCAACGGTATAAGGGTCTTGATAACATGACTAAGGAACAGAAGAAGGCATTAAAGTATCATAACTGCTACGCTTTGAGCTTTTTGCTCCATATCAGTGCGCAAAAGAATTCATTTCATATAGCTGGCTATGAATGGGGTCCGGGAAATGAAGATGAATTGCCACAGGGAAAAAAGATAATTGCCAATTTTATCAAGGCTCATGAAAAGGGAACTATCCGGCTATTAATTATGGACAGAGGATATTTATCCGGCGAATATATTACCGAGTTAAAAAAAGTATATGAGATCGATGTTTTAATACCTTTGAAAGAAAATATGCAACAGTACCAAGACGCCATTGCCTTGAGTAAAATGGCAGAGACAGAGTGGGAAGAAGAAAACGAAATTGATGAAAATACCGAAGAGGTGCTTTCCAAAACTAAGGCGTGTAAAATAAATGACATTTCCCTATGGGACGAGTGCAAAGTAAAATTACAAACAATAGTTGTTGAAAAAACAACTTTCAATGGGAAAACCAAAAACTGGGAGACCAATGCCTGGGTATTAGCAACAACAAAAGTATTCAGAAGCGCTATGGATGGTGCCAGATCGTACAATTTAAGGGTTCAAATCGAGGAACGAAATAAGCAATTAAAAATATCCTGGAAATTATCACAATTCTCCTCACCCAATAAATCATTAATAGAAGCGCAGGTTTGTTTCATATTGTTAACCTATTCAATGATACAAGCTTTTTTGATGAGAAAAGATTTACAGGAACTCGCGAACAAAACAATTGTGAGCTTGAGAGGGGAAGAGGCAATGGGACAAAATTCCGTAGTAACATATGCCGATGATAAATTTGCGGTCTATAACACTAAAGAGGTGCTTGGTATTGTAAACCAACTGCCCACTAAGGAGGTAAGAGAAAAAATCCAGAAAGTCCTCAAGTAATACGGACTTACAACATTTTCCCTCATTCTTTGCCTTGAATGATAGTAAATTCACGCCGAAGTAAGGTTGGATGCATGCCTACGTGATCCCAGTGCCGGATTGCGC
>JADFZC010000783.1 GCA_015232735.1 Oligoflexales bacterium
TCCATCAGTCGATCTTTGTTCCAGGGCTCATTCTTATCTGATCGTAAGATGACATAATATTGTTCCGCCTCATGAATGATAGCCGTCAGCCGCATAAAGTGATAGGTCCTGGCATTGCCCTTTAGCGTATGCATATTAATAAACAATTCGCTGAGAATTTTTTCATCGCGGCCGTTTGAACTTTGAACGAGCTTTATATTCTCCGCGAGGAGGTCATTGCTGCTTTTGACAAACCTAGAAAAATTATCTGCAGAAACAGCTATCAGTTCCGAAATATCCATGAGTTCTTCCTGCTGCTCCCTTGCTTTAGCCTGCAAGACACGCAGTGTGCTGACGTCACGGAGGGTCACCAGGATTTTTTGCACGAGGTCACTGCGTTTATCGATGACAGGGGACCAGTCTATTTCAATAATTTTCGTAACGCCGCCCTCAAAATATTTTTCAAATTCTGATGGCAAATTGGAACTGTTAAATTCAAATGTACGTTCATTTTCCCCGATAGATGATAGAATGATGCTTCGAATAAGGGAAGCCTGGTCGGATGTAATATTGGTATTGTTGATGACCCTTTCCGATAAATTTTTTCCAGCCAGATCGTTGGATTCGAGGATCTCGACAAGATGGCTTGAAAAATCGGAGCCTATTATTTCAACGGCCTCCTCATGATCCGAATGTACAGTGAATATTCCCTGTTTTATATTGCTTAGCATGGATTTGATGTCGCTGGTTTTTTCATCGACCTTCTTTTCCAGATTTTTATTATATTCTTCCAGATCCTTATACAACATGGCGTTTTCCAGAGATATGGCAATTTGGGCCGTAAGCATGTTTAGGACTTCATAGCGTTCCCTGGTAAATGCTCCTTCCACAAGA
Organism: Oligoflexales bacterium; assembly: GCA_015232735.1. The sequence goes on from JADFZC010000783.1 coordinate 874, forward strand.
TTGTTTTCCAGGTAAATAATTCCCTTTAAATTGTTTTGCTTGATGATGGGAAGGCAGAGTATCGATTTTGTCTGATTCTTTTTGACATACTCATCTTTTGAGAATTTCTCGTGGGCGGCTCCGTTATCGGTGAGGATATATTCCTTCGAATGAGCGCAATAATCGATAATCTTTTGGGGAAAGTCCGCGTTACTGATAGCTGTCCCGCCGGTTACATTGATTTCGCCTTTGCTTAATATGGCCTCTACGGATAAATTTTCACTGCGAACGCTGAAAAGAAGGGCATATTCCGCACCGGCATTTTCAGCGACAATTCTCATCATTTCCCTGACCAGTTTTTTCAGGTCGATCTCTCCGGATATGGCCTGGGATGCCTTTATTATCGAAAGCAGGTCCAGGCTTTTTGATATGCCGTGCGAACTAGTTGTGTGAATGGATTCATGATGCGTTTCGTGATGGGTTTCATGTAAACTTATCCTGGTGAGTTTGCTGACTGGTGTTACATCATTTACCAGAATTGTCCTGTATTTTTCTTTCAGTTGTCTGACTTTGGCGTCGGCTCCCCATCTTTCATAACAATAGGTTGCCATATTTATAAAACTTTTTGCGGCAATATCATTCTCATCGGAGAGATAATACCTTCCGGCCAGTTCATAAGAAAGCGCCTCTTCGCTGAGTAATCTGCTCTCCCTGGCAGCTTTGATCGCTTTGTTGTAAAAGACGGTCGCCAAACGGCCTTTTCCCTTGACCCTATTGTATTCCGCTTTCATCAGGTAGTATTTGTGCAAGTAGTTCATGGGTGCATGTCTTGACCAATTTTTCATTTGCATCAAATTTTTGATGACTTGGATTTTTTCATTTATTTTTAGTGATCCGTTGTGATTTCTGGCCAGGATAGTGAGGGTCTGGTAGAAGCAAAAATGTGCACCAAAATAGAAGATTTTAGCCACTCCGTAGTTTTTCTCGGCCCCTTTCATATACTCATGGGCTTTTTCGTAATTTTCGAATGCATATGCAAGGAACATCTTGATCAGATAAAAGCAGAATATATATAGCGAGCTATTTGCTCTTGTCCCCTCGTCGTAAATTATTTTTTCCTTAATGAATTCACCATTTATTTCCCATGGGCTGGCTCCCCCCTCGACGAAATTGATATACCCCTGCCTTATGAACCTTATCGAATTAAGTCCCAATGTGTAATTAAGCTTCTTCAGGATACCCAGATATGCATCACTTTGTTTTAGCGATTCCAAAATATTCTGTTCGGCCGTCCCCGACAAGAATGAACAACATATAGCGGTATAAACACCATATTCGATGTTGCCGCATTCGATGCAATTCATTGTTACATCACCCAGCATCCTGCTTGCCTCAAGAAGCGGCTTGTTCAAATGCGAAAGTTCCATCGCATAGATGGCGTCGCAGGTGGACATGAACTTCCGGT
>JADFZC010000784.1 GCA_015232735.1 Oligoflexales bacterium
ACGGCTACAGGCACTCCCACGGCCTCAGGAACGCCAACACCTACAACAACCAGCGAAGATACAAAGTTATGCGCAGACATGAAAACAAGCATGGTTACATGGTGTAAAAATAACAATAAGGCAGGAAGCAAGGAACTGACTCAATGTCTGGAGAAAGTGGATGTTATGGATAAAGCCTGTCTCTCCGGAGATACCAGTACCGCTCTATATTTAAGCAATAATTTAATGGCAGATACATCTTCATCAGGCTCAGGCAGCGGAAGTTCATCAGGCAGCGGAAGCGCTTCCAACAACACATCCAATTCCAATACATCGTCCGGAAACAGCAGCTCCACCGGCAGCACTGGTACATCAACAAAACCGACAGGCAGCACCCAGACGACATCAACACAGACGACTTCGACCCAGACAACAGGAAGTACCAAAGTGCCAACAACCAGTTCAAGCACAGGTGATGATCAAACCGGGTCCTCAACAACATCATCATCCGGCCAGTCACAGGCTACGGGATCGGGTTCAAAAGGAATGGATATCGTTTATTACAAGAGCGATGTTATAAAAATCGAATCTTCAGATTTGAACAGTTCCAACGAAAAAACCATTTCACTGAAAAAGATCATAACATTCACTCTCCAGCAAATTGGCCAAAAAGAGGGATTCACCCCTTCAGTGACAACTAAAAAATAAAAAAAAACGCATGCCGAAAACCCCAAGTTCCGGACAAAGTGTTATATAACCTTCAAGAATTTGGGGAAAATCAGGCTTCCTCAGGAACGGTGGAATTATTGCCTGCAAGCAAGGAAGACTCGGGCTCCTGAACATCCTTCCGTGTGAATGCCTCCTTCCTTGTTTTCTTTTCATGATCACTTTTCAAATTCAACTTGGAGAGTTTGCTATGTCTGTAACCATAGCAAAAATAGATGATCAGGCCAATAGACAGCCATGTTACAAGACGCAGCCAGGTGATGAGCGGTCTGCTGTACATCAGTAAAACACAAAGGGAAATACCCGCCAACGGCACAAGTGGAAAAAAGGGCACACGAAAACCGCGATAAAGGTCTTTTTTTGTATAGCGAAGGAGGATAACCCCGGCCGACACTATGCAAAAACCTAAAAGCGTTCCTATGGAACAAAGATTGGCAATAAAGGCCAAATCGGAAACTCCTGCGATAGAAGCGGCCAATATTCCTGTGATCCAGGTTGTAATGTACGGCGTACCGTGTTTAGGATGCAGCCTGGCCAGGCCGGGCGGCAGAAGGCCGTCGCGCGCCATTGTAAAGAATATCCGCGGCTGACTGATCAAAAGAACAAGAAGAACGCTCGTTATTCCAGCCATGGCACCAAGGCTTATCACAATGGCAACGAAAGGCTGTCTCAGAGCCATAAGAACAACATTCATCGGATCGGAAACCCCAAGCATATTATAAGGAATGACACCTGTCATGACTATTGCTACGGCAACGTAAAGCAATGTTGCGACGACGAGCGAACCAATTATTCCTATTGGCATATCCCTTTGCGGATTGACAGCCTCTTCGGCCGTGGTGGACACGGCATCAAAACCCACATAGGCGAGGAAAACGACGCCGGCTGAAGCCAAGGCACCGGAAAAACCGAAAGGAAGAAACGGAGTCCAGTTCTGCGGATTTATGTGGCGGGCACCAATTGCAACAAAAATCATGATGGCCAAAACCTTCAATATGACAACTGTCATATTGAATTTTGCTCCCTTCTCGGTGCCTCGGGTCAGAAGAGCGGTCAGAACAAGGATTATGGCAGCGGCCGGTACATTGAAATGCCCCGGGCTCTCCGACAATGGCCCGTTTACGAAGGCCTGCGGGAGACTAATTCCAAGATTGATCATAAGACCCGAAAAATAAGCTGACCATCCCAGGGCGACAAGAACCGCTGTGCAAAGATACTCAAGAATCAGTTCCCAGCCGATGATCCAAGCCAGGATTTCACCAAGTGCCGCATATCCGTATGTATAGGCAGATCCTGATGACGGAGTCATCGATGCCAGTTCCGCATATGAAAGCGCAGTAAATGAAGCGGCCACACCAGCTATGACAAATGAAAGAATAATCCCCGGACCTGAATTTTTAGCCGCCTCCGTTCCGGGCAATATAAAAATACCAACCCCGATAATGCAGCCAATGCCAATAAACAGAAGATCCTTCAGTCTTAATGACCTCTTTAACTTCTTTTGGCCAGAGGCCATATCGTTGTCAGAATGATCGAACGGTTTCGTTCTTAATAAAGAGCGCAGGTTCATCAAAAAGCCCCTTCCTGATATTGTTGTCAGATGTCTGCATA
>JADFZC010000785.1 GCA_015232735.1 Oligoflexales bacterium
TGGCAAGCGAAGAAAAGCATAGGATCTGTTTGAAACGTAACGATGTCTCTTGCGCAATAAAGCGCCAGCGACGTATCCTGGCAAGCGAAGAAAAGCATAGGATCTGTTTGAAACGTAACGATGTCTCTTGCGCCAAAAGCGCCAGCGACTTATTTCCGGTGCAAAATGCACCTTTTCAGGTTGAGCATGATTTGTCTTTTTAGAAAAATTTTTGCCTTTCTATCCGCTGCAGCGCTTTTTGCCGCATCCGGCAAAGCCTACAGTTCCTCGGATATTGAAACCTGCAAAAATCTTCTTGACACAATAGTCAAAAACTATGACTCACTTTACGAAAAAATATCCTCGTCCGAAAGACTGAATCCCAAAAAATCAGTTGTAAGAATCACAAAATTAGCCCCGGAAGACTGCCTTACACAGGAAAAAGCGAAGATGGCACTGTCAATAATAATAAACGCCCTTGCAAGCCACAGCGGAAAGATAGGCGTTCTGCTTCCTCTTGAAATTGCGGCGACCAAACCTGTTGTCGATGCACTCCTCAGCGGGATGAAGGCCGTATATCCCTCCGGAAAAATAAACTTTACAGACAGGGTGGTGGTAAAAAATACAAATGGTTCAGCGGCCGACCTGGAGAAGGCTCTCGCTGATCTTATATTTGTCGATAATGTAGCCATGATAATAGGCGGTGCCACCAGAAGCGAAGCAAATCTTCTCAGCCCCTGGGCCGACAAGCTGATGCTTCCGATTATTCTTGTTTCCCAAAGAGATACCGAAATCAAAGAGAGTTTCAATTCTTTTTATGTATTCCCAAGACTGGATGTTCTTGTCGATTCGGTTCTCGGCTATATTGACAGTAAAAAATTCAAAAGAGTGGCGATACTCCAGCCTGCCAAATTCACTCCTTCAAAATTGGCTTTGACTCTTAACGAAAAACTGACAGCCAATGGTGTGGATACCAGCCTTTCAACCCAGTATAATCCGAAAGATTATGATTCCATGGAAATAGCTGCCAAAAAGATTTTCAAAATTGATAACAAGGCAAGGGCAGCTGAGCTGAAGGAACTTTATGACAAGGAAAAAGAGAACGCCGAAAAGGAAAAAAAGGAATTCAACCCGCAGCTTGTCGTTCTTCCTCCAATAATAGACATCGATGCCATATTTATTCCTGACAATTTCAGAAATGTCCGGCATTTTGTCAACATATTCAAATATCTTGGCGTTGAAAAAATTCCGATAATCGGCAACCAGGAGTGGAGGGCACAGGGACTCGTGGATCCATATGAGCCATTCCTTGATGGAGCAGTTTTTGTCGACTATATAAGAAGTTATCAGGAACTTCCTCAAAGAATCAGACCCGAGGCCGGGGATTCCCCATATTTTGTCAAACCGGAGGAAACCGCAAAAATCGATTACCAGATAATCGGATATCATGCGATAAATCTGGCGGAACAAACCCTTAAGGGAGTACCGGAGAAACGAAGGAAACTGACAGCCAAACTTGCCAGGATAGAGATCAGGGATTCCGTTTATTTCACAAACGGTCCCGCCTTCGACAAGGACAGAAACGCCAATTGGCCGTCATTCCTTTTCAAGGTGGTAAACAAGGGGATTGAACCTTTAAGCGGCTCCTATATTGATCTCTTGAAATCAAGTATCCCAAAAAAAGAAGTACCCTCCAGGGGAAATACAAAATCACATTAAAGCCATTTAAGCCTGAAATAAATCTCACGGGCCTGACTTCTCCCAACCGGCCAGAGCATTGACCTTGTGATCCGGCACCGGGGTCCCTTTGGGAACAAACATTATGGCAATCCTCGCTGAATGGATGCCCTTTGGAAGGGATACCGAAAGCCTTGTTATTTCCGAAGCGGGTTTCTGCGGCGCAGGAATCTGCAGCGGCAAGGCAGACCATGATGCCCCTTCAGGCGAAAGAAGCCGTGCCTCAAGCACCCTGTCATCGATGGCTAGGCTGGCAGTCTGACCATTGACAATCACCTTGGCTCTGGTATGCAGGGAAAAGGTCAGATCGATATTTTTCAAAGGTTCGATCTCATCCTGAAGAAGCACACACCTGCGTCCATCGATAAGCGCAATACCGCGCTGCACCCTAAGAGCTCCCGCAGGCCTGTAGGCAGCTGTCAAATCCGCTACTGCAAAGGCGCGGGACTTTTCTGACCGAAAAAATATTATCTCCGCTTTTGCCTTGGAATCCTGGTTCATATCTGCCAAAACCGGTACATTGTGCCCTTTGGTTGAAGTCCGGTAGTAAGTAAAACGCTCCTTGCCAAAATAGCCGGGAAGGTTATAGTCATCAGGG
>JADFZC010000786.1 GCA_015232735.1 Oligoflexales bacterium
TTTCTTTTTTTTTTTTTTTCCGACATCACTCATCTGAAGGAACTGGAACAGGATTATGATGAACTCAGGCTTTACACCCAGATTGTTGAGATTCTTGTTCAGGGAGGTGAAAAGGAATTTATCAGGTTTCTCGACAAATCCTCAAAAACTGTTAATGCCTGGATTAGAATCGATGGAAATCCGAGCGATATAATGAAAGATGACTTGAAGAAAGTATACAGGGATATTCATACGATCAAGGGTAATGCAAGATTTTACAAGCTCAGCGGACTCACCAAGCTGGCGCATGAGGTCGAGGATAATTTGAATAAATATATGTCGGAGATAACTGAATTCAGCCATACGGAGTTCATCATCAAAGATCTTTCCATGCTCGATGAATATATCAGGCAGACGAAGATTGCGCTGGATAATTTAAATACACGGCTTGGCAGCAGGCAGAAGTCGATCATGGATCATGAAATATCCAAGACTTTGTGGGACCATTTGAATGGCTGCTGGCGGACCATCGCCCCATCAGTAAGTTCAATTCCTAAAACTTCCGTTATGAACAGGCTGTTTGAGATCGGATCCTACCAGGAGATTGAGGGTCTTGAATTCGGGTTGAGGGATATGATCAACGACATTGCCGGCACGGTGAAAAAGTCGGCTCCCGAACTCGTCATAATCAAGTGCGAAGATGGCATTCTTATAGACCCCGGCTTTGCGGTATCGATCAGGGATATGATTATACACATGATCAGAAATACCATCGATCATGGAATACCTCATCAGTCTGATGATTCCGCCGGCCGCCCCCGGATCACGCTTGAATTCGGCTTTGACGGGTCGCAGTTTGTCTTTCATTACCGGGATAGCGGGCAGGGACTCGATTTGGCGGGAATCCGTGAAAAAGCCATAAAAGTGGGTATTGTCGATTCTGCCGGGGAGCTTTCGGCAAACGAGCTGTCGGATTTGATTTTTGAACCTTTTTTCTCGACAAAATCCGATGTCACCACGATTTCCGGTCGGGGAATAGGAATGGATTTTATTCGAAGTGAGACACAAAGGTGGAATGGAAAAATGAAGTGGGCATGGCCCGAAGGTGTGGAATCAAAAGACCGCGTTCCCTTCAGTCTTGTCTTTCATTTCCCGGACAGCCTGGCCTATAGACTGCATGATCAAGATCAAAAGGCTGCGGCATGAGGGCCAAGGCCGCCTATCTGCAGACGCTGCCTCCGTTTTGGACTGAATATGGCGTGACAGAAGTGTTCTTTATGCTGTATGGGTCGGTGACGGCGACCTCAAGCCCCCATCCCCATAACCCGTCATAGGTATCGTCCCGTGTCATGGAATGATTCGGGCACCCATTCTGCGGGTCCCATGACCATGGAAGATATCCTATTTCATTGATGGTGCACTCTTTTATAATTGTCTTATAAGCTATAGGTTCATTGCAACTTGCTCCAAAGGCGTTCGCGAACTCCCCTATCATGAGAGGCAGGTTCATGTTAACTGAATCTGTTATAGCTTTCGTTATCCGCAGGGGATCATTATCGGTCCAATAGATATGAAGGGAGAACATCAGATTATGATCAGGGTCCTGCTCAGTGAGCCATGGTCCGGTACGCTGCAGGATTCCGATGTCCTGTCCGCATTGGCTTCCATCGATTATTATCGGAACGTGGATGCCAGCCACGCGCATTTGTTTTATTGCGGCTGCATATTCACTCCTGAATGAATCGTCAGTGGTGTAAAAGTCGCCCATCTCATTTGCGAAATTAAGAAGAAGATACCTTTGGTGCTTTTGAATGACCCTGAGTATTTCGGGGCTGGTCCAGTAGTTTGTAACCGTCTGGACAGCCTCATGGCTCCACTGGCATGTCTGGTTGTGAATTTCGATGATCGGAATCAAACCTGTTTTTATTGCGTTAGATATGGCGGCGTCCATTTCCGCGGCAGTGGTGTTCTCGGTATAAACCCATACTATCCTTACTGAGTTGGCCCCCGTTTTTTTAATTTCCGTATACGCCGGCATGCCGTCCCTTGGCACTCCGGTCCAGTCTTCCCACACGACCATTTTGTTGAATCCTCGCAGAATGACCTTCTCTCCGCAGGAGTCATAAAGGAACCGGCCTGACACCTTCATCGTTTCTTGGATTGTTCCCGTGCCGGTGGATGGAGCTGGATCAGGTGCGGGAGATCCGGGTGAGAGTGTCGGAGTTGGCGCTGGCACAGGCATTGGCGCCGGCACAGGCAAGGCAGCTGCGGCTGTGCCTTCCAACGTTATATCGTCGATGTCGACATAGTAGGTGTAGCTTCCGTCAATGCT
>JADFZC010000787.1 GCA_015232735.1 Oligoflexales bacterium
GGACTGTTCTTCATCCTGACCGCCTCGCAGGGCGGAACCATCCAGCAATTTTTGACTCCGGACAGCACAGCCAATTTTTTTGCCAAAATCGCGGTCTCTTTCATCGGCGATTTGACATGTGCCGCCGCGCTTACGACCTCCGCCTTTTTCTTCAATGCGAAAAAGAGGCTTTCAAAATTCATGTTTGCCGTTATGGTTATTGTGGACGCAATGCTGGTTTTAAACCCGGTCAACACCGCGCTCTTCAACTATCCGCTTGGCGTTAAAATCACGATGGCAAACGTCGTGACCTCCTCCACGACGCTGCTGGTCACAAGCATCATTGTCGCCCGGCAGAGATACCGCCCGGCATATTATGTCGTCGCAGGATGGACTTTGGTCAATATCTTGAACCTTCTCTATATAGTTATGCTTTCCGGCCTCATTAAAGTCACCATGTTCACCTCCACAATGCAGGCGACAGGCGGGGTTATCGGGGTTGTCATACTCTCCCTGGCTTTGGCCGAGCGAATCAAGGAGATCAACCGCGAAAAGGAAATTGCCAATCAAAAACTCCAAAAGGAGCATGCGGAAAAAGAGGAAATCATCAGGCGCGTAATCGCCACACAGGAGGAGAACATCCGGACACTCGACCAGAAGGTAGAGGAAAAAAGCCGGGATATCAGATCAATGCTGACATACATCAAGCAAGGAATTTTTACCTTAAGGGAGGATAACGACACTGCGACTGTTGACAATGAATACTCAAACCATCTTGAGGAAATTCTTGAGACTGCCGAGATAGCGGGAAAAACCCTCATAAATCTCCTGTTTAACGAGTCAAATCTCACAAGCGATCAGAAAAGCCAGCTTAACACGATAATTTTTGCAAGTTACGGATGCCCTCTGTACGTGTATGAGGCAAACGCTCTTTCGCTTATCAGGGAATTTGAGAAAAAATCCGGGCAAAGTGGCACCAAATATCTGGAAATTGACTGGGCTCCCATTACAGAAGCCGATGGTGATACAGTCAAAAAAATTCTCGTCACGCTGCGCGATGTAACCAGCCTAAGGCAGTTGAAGCAGAAGAGTTTTGAGCAGCAGGAAGAACTATTTATTATCGGCGAAATCGTAAGCACAAGCGAAGAGGACTTCGCACGGTTTATCAGGATAACCAACCGTTTTATCAAAGAAAACAGGACTATTATAGAAACAGCCGGGGAAAAGGACAAAGGCATCATCAAAAACCTTTTCATCAATATGCATACAGTGAAGGGCATGGCCAGAATGTATGGATTTGTGAAAATGACAGAATGCGTACACGACGCAGAGCAGTATTACGCTCTTTTAACAAATGATGAAACCGAGTCATATGACAGGGAGCGCCTCATCAAAGACATAGAGAAGGTTGAGAATATCATCAGAAGATATATCAAAATAAGCGCTGAAAAGCTGGGACGCCTTTTGACGGGTGACAGGGTGCTCATTGCAAAATCATTTATCCAAAAGAGAGTCAAAGATCTTCAGGAGATTGACACTCACTTAATACCCGAAAATTCAAAAAAAGTCATCATCGGGGCGATTACCGATTTTTTGAGATTCATCTATGTTGGCTCGACAGACTTCTTCAAGGACATTTTTTACAATGTTGAATCACTGGCACGCCATCTCGGAAAGGAGAAGCCTGCGCTCGAACTGACAGTCGATTCATTCACCCTTACCGAGGAAGCGTCTCAGATCCTGAGAAACGTTTTCATCCATATCATCAGAAATTCCATGGATCACGGAATTGAAAAAGCCGAAGACCGCACCAAATCCGGAAAGCCTCCGTATGGAAAGTTGACTTTAAACACATATCTCTCGGATCAGGGCATCAATATCCGCTACAGGGATGACGGCAGGGGGATCAACGTACAGAAGCTGAGAGAAATCGGCCAGTCAAGACATCTGCTAAGCAAAGAGGAGGCAAAAGATCCATACAAGATTGTAAACCTTATTTTTGAAGACGGGATATCCACAGCCGTTTCAGTAACCGATATTTCAGGACGCGGGGCGGGAATGACTGCAGTACAGAATTATCTGGAACATAGCGGAGGCAGCATCACGCTCAAGCTGGACGAACCGATTGATGTTACGGCTTCCCACCTGACGTTTGAGATTCAAATATCGCTGCCCAAAAGATATGTCCATAATACGGCAAGTGCCGCATGATCCTTCTGGAATCTGGAATGCTACACAAGTGCGTCAGTTTTTGGCTTTGTCTGATATGGAAATTCCAATATCCGTGGCTGCATAAATGCTCGTATCAGTCACGCAAATATCGTTGA
>JADFZC010000788.1 GCA_015232735.1 Oligoflexales bacterium
GAGGATTTTCCGACGACGAGCAACGCCGAGTCATGGCTTTTTCAACAGGCTCTAAGGCAACTTGGAGGAAAGAAACTGATATGGCCAGCAGGGACGAAATCGTATCCTATCTGAATCAAAGGCTAAACACAAACGCCATCTCCGACAGCAGCGTCAACGGCCTTCAGGTCGAGGGGGCCTGCGAAATCAGAAAAATCGCGCTGGCTGCCGACGCAACCCTTCAAACATATAAAAAAGCCGTGATGAGCGGCTGTCAGATGATGATCACGCACCATGGGCTTATCTGGCATGGAATAAGATCTGTAACTGGAAGAGAATACAGACACATCAAGTACCTTTTGGACAACGGTCTGAATCTATATGCAAGCCATCTGCCCCTCGACATGCACCCCGAACTTGGAAACAATATTACCCTTGGCAAAATGCTAAACCTTTCGGAAATCGTCCCCTTCGGAGAATATCACGGCAATAAAATAGGCATTTCCGGCAAACTTCCATCTCCGGCCACATGTTCTGAAATTGCGGCCATATTGAAAAGGGAAACAGGCGTAAAAAATCCCATATGCCTTACGTTCGGAAATGAAAGGGTCAAGTCCGTGGCAGTAATTTCAGGAGGCGGAGCATCAGGTCTTACGGAGGCCATAAAGGAAAACATGGATCTGTTCATAACAGGGGAAGGCTCCCATCAGGCCTATCATCTGGCCCAGGAGGCATCAATAAACGTGCTCTTCATAGGACATTACTATTCTGAAACATGTGGAGTGAAAATGGTTGGCGAGGATCTCAAAAGAAAATTCAAGGTTGAAACCGTATTCATCGACGAACCCACGGTCTTCTAGTACCTCGTCAACTAATTTTTTGCGATGAACTCCCTGGTAAGGCGGTTCTCATCAGCTTCTCGCAGCATCACCCTGATACAAAATGTCGAACCAAGTCCCTCCTGACTGTAAACTTTCACCTCGCCCTCCAACGCCTCGGCAATTTTTTTGGTTATGGTAAGTCCCAGTCCTATTCCTCCATATTTTCTGGACACCAATTTATCGCCCTGATTATATGGAAGAAAAATATCATTTAAATATTCCTGCCTGATTCCTATGCCCGTATCTCTAACTATAAATTCAACAACATCCCTTCCCTTTTCATCCACTGTTTTAGACCTTTTGTTGACTTCGACTGAAATATAGCCCTTTTCCGTAAATTTGACGGCATTATGGAGTACATTGTAAAACATCTGCCTGATCCTTGCTGCATCACCCCAATAAATTTCGCCAAGGCTTTCGTCTATTCTTAACTTGAATGCAACATGTTCCTCGTCTATCTCGTCCTTTATCATTTCAATCACATCAGAAACAGTCCTCTTAAAATGGAAAAGCTCGTTGAGGAGGTCGACCCTGCCCGCTTCTATTTTTAGTAAATCCAAAGTGTTATTTAGAAAACCAAGAAGCTGCTTGCTGCTTCTTTTTATTTTGTCAAGATATCCTTTTCCATTGTCGCTGAGACTCTCTTCATTAAGTAAATCACAAAATCCCAGAACCGCATGCATGGGACTTCTTATTTCATGGGTCATCTTTGCCAAAAACATATTTTTGCCCTGATATGCCGGATCAGGGTTGTCCTGACTGGAAAATTCAAGACCTCCGTTATTTCCAGCGTGGACCTCTTTCGAAATTATCTGAAACCCCTTCAAGGAGCCCTGGCAGCATTTTACCGACAGCACGTTTGTCAAAATGCACCTAACCTGTCCCTCCACCATTTGAAAGTGCCTGAACGATACTATCCTGTTGTTATTCCCTGCATCCATAAGCGCATTGATATACTCGATTGACCTCTCCTTGGGCTGCAGTGCAAATATCGGCTTTCCAATCATATCCCTGCAACTTATTCCAAAATCCCTGGCAAAGATCTCACCGACAAATACTATCTCTCCCGTGGCGCTTACAAATGAGACCGATTCCTTTATTCCGCTCAGATTCTCTTCTCTAAAGGGTATCCTTTCAAAATCCCTTACAGGAGTGAAAGAGGCATTCACCGTCTTCTTTCCTCCATCATTTTTTTCGATGCGACAATTTCCGCCAAATCTGGGTTTTGGCAACATACTGTACCTCCTGTATTTGACCAATCGGATCATTGACGAATATGCAGTGCGGCTCCATCTTCACAACTTTTCAAAAATCAAAATCACACAATGGACTTTTGTAACCAGAACCAAAACCTTTTCCAGAAGATCTGGTCAAAATAACCAAATCATCAGAATGTCCTTCGTCAAAAAAAACATTTTTCATGAGCCTGTTTTTTATTATGGT
>JADFZC010000789.1 GCA_015232735.1 Oligoflexales bacterium
TCCCGAAGGCGGTGAGGGACAGTTTGCTGCTTCGCAGCCATCAGTATGCCACTTTTGCCGGAAGCAAATATTATATCAGTTCCGTTCTTCTGACATCCCCGTTTCAGTACGATCTTTTTTTCACCGAAAATGAGTTTGTCGAGGCGGCAGGAAAACTGATTCCGCCTGTAAATGGGGTCAGTTGGAACGGAGCTGAGGAGAGGTTTGAGTATACAGATCGTCAGATAGAGCTTTCAGTTTTTATTGTCGCTACAAAGATTTTTGCCTCAGGTTCAGAGGCGCTGGGTATTCTTGAACGGAATAATCTCACAGGCAGCCTGAGGGTGAATCATCACACATCCGATCCCCAGACAAGAGTCGAGCCGTTTGATCTGATCCAAGGTCAAATTACGGCCTATTTCTATCGAAAAAAATTCAATAGCAGGGGAAACAGGATAACCATCACCAAGGCCGTCCACAGGCAGCTATACAAAAAGCTCAAGATGACCCCTGCTGACGATGACCGCGCCGGGGATTATCAGGATTTGTTTTTAACCGCGTCGCCGGATAAGAGTGAAGAGCAGCTTGTTATCGCGGCCTGCAACAATCTGCGCACGGTTCCCTACCTCGGTAATTATAACGAAAATGAATTTTTATGGTTCGTAGACTTTGTCCCATCGAAGGTCTATCCGCGTCAGCCTGTAAAATTGGTCTGTGATGATGCGGAATATAATCTTGAGATCAACAAACTGAAAGCGGAACCTCTGCCGCTGCCTTCCGAGTATGATGTCTTAAAGATAGCAAAGAATGATGAAATCAATATCTTGATAACATATGCCTTGAGCCGGGAGACAGATTCAAAACTGCTGGCGGGGGTGATCAGCTACCTTGGCAGCAAGGGATACTACATGAATCCAATTTCCGATATAAGAAGAAATGTCGACACTCTTTCCGAATTCAAGAGGAGTTTTGCAAAATCGGACATATTCATTCCGGCGGCACATCTTCTGGACGTAAACACCTTTGAACTTGGAACTGACAAGTCAACCACCCTTAATTTTACCAAGACCTTCAAGCATAAATCGGGAAAAAAGCTCAAGGCTAAGGTCACTGCCTACTTCCCGCAGAAGGGAAGCGGCCTGGCCGGGAATCTGACAAGAACGGACCTTGCAAATCTGCTCTCTGAAAGGCGGCGGCAGCTCCCCCATTCATTATTTGTCCTCACGACGTCATGCAATGCATCCGATGCCATCATAACCTGGACAAATGCCTACAGGGACTCGTTGTACATTGATATCGAAAAGGGATCCTTGAAAAAAGTGGGGGATGCGAAAGATCTGATTCACGCCATTGCCCCTGAGGGCAGTTTTCCCACGTCGGCTCCAAGCGAGCTTCTGCTCGATTTTATCGGCCCCATAGAAGCCGTTGCCATAATTATGCGTGGCGATACCCCAATGCAGGTCTATGAATATTTGAAGGAGGAGATAAAACCTGATATGTTCATCAAGACCGTTCGCAATATTGAAAATCTGGTGACAGGCCAAAAGAAGGAGCTTGATACCATTTTTTTCCAGCCAAAGTACAATCTGCTCGAGCAGAATCTTCTCGATCAGGTCGGCTTTGATGTAAAAATTACCAGATAGTCGCTGGCGCTTTCGGCGCCAGAAACAGGTTATGTTTTGGAAACTGTTTGTCAAACCCCATGGATAAGGATACGTGATGTCAAGATTCATAAAGGTTATTATCGTTTTTTTGACGTTTAGCTGGAATTTTAGAGTATTGGCAGCAGTTGCCCCTAACGGCAGGGATTTGCGGATTGCGATTATTGGTGCGGGGGCTTCCGGACTGACTGCTGCATACCAACTAAAGAAAAATGGGTATCAAAATATCACAATCTATGAAAAAGAGGACCGTATCGGTGGAAAAATCCACACCATGACTATTGACAATGCCGCGATTGAAGTTGGTGCCGTCTGGGCTACGGAAAAGTATACGACCATACAGGCTTTGGCGAAAGAGATGGGGGTTGATCTTGTCAAATTCACCACTCCCAAATATATTTTGAATGGTTCGGACGGCAAGTTGACCATCGAGCGCTACCTCTTGAAAAAATATGGTGCCGCGAGGGCGATCAAAGCATATATGAATTATAAGTGGGTGATGTGGAAATTTCGCGCGGTCGATCAGCCCGGTTTTGGCCATCTGAATGATACCGATCTGTACCTCTCCTTTGACCTCTTTTCCAAAAAGTATGGCATTGAACCGCTGACGGCCGTTCTGGAGCCTTTTTTGGTGGCATGCGGCTATGGGTATTACGGGGAGG
>JADFZC010000065.1:0-9339 GCA_015232735.1 Oligoflexales bacterium
AACTGCTGAAGAGAATTATGAAAAAAAATGCTACGGCAAGAACAGAGAGCCATTTTGAGAAAAAACTTACACCGTGGTAGTAACACTCCTTAATATACTGAAATAATGAAGAGTTCTTAAAAACCAGGCAGATTGTGATTAGAATTACAAGTGCGATTGTCAGGAAACCAAAGCTCATCAAAATCACCTCGAAATAGTCAGCCGCATCATCCGGAACACGCCGTTGATAAATGCTTGCAAAAGCCATACCTAAAATTTTTTTTAATTAAATGAATGAAAAAACCAAGGAAATTATTACCTAAGGAGTGTTGAACTTTCGTATATGGCTTGTACATGTGTTTAAGTCTTGAGCCAAATTTCAGTAATAAAAAAGAGCTGGTAGAGACTTTGGAGAGAGTATTCAACAGAAGTAAGGAGGAATATTCACGGCTATAGGGAAAAGTCTGCCCCTTGTTGGATTATTTAATGCGATTTGTAATTGACTAAAGAGATCAATTTTTTTTCCGAAGCTGTGAGTGAAACGTTTCGATGGAGACTCATGAGGAGGAAATTAAAATTGATTTTTCAAGGAAGGAGGTGTGAATGGAGTAAAATCTGTTCGAGTTTAGATAGGTTATTTGATTGTAGCTTAATTTTTTTTTGAATATTGGATTCATAATTAATAAAAGGAGAGAAACATTTATGATTACGAGAGTGTGGCATGCTTTTGCTGTCGCATTTCTTCTGATGATCTCACCGATGGTATTCTTTGGCTGTGCAAGTTCTGAAGATGGAGCACAGCAGGAAGAAGCTGCGGTGGAAGGTGATTCAGAACAAAGTGCAGCAGAACCAGGCGATCAGACGGAAGCTAACGCTGATGGAGCCGCTAAGCAGCAGGGAGGAGACGCACAGGCTGCCGGTGGTGGCGGAGATCAATCCGGTGGAGGCAGTAACTTGGAAGCTGGTGAAACACCTAGCGAGCAAAGCGCAACTGGAAGTCAGCAGGGAACTTCAGCACAAGAAGGAGCTACTGCTCAGCAGGGCGCAACAGGGGCTCAACAGGGTGCAACAGCTCAAGCATCAGGTACAGGACAGGGTGATCTTCAAGAGATTATGGATGAAATGAATTCAGGCGGCGCAGCCGCAGCAGGTAGTCAAGGACAGGCTTCTCAAGGGGAGACGGCTCAAACTCAGGGTGCCCAGAAACCTCAGGCTGATAAAACGGCTGCAGGTGATCCGGCGGCACAAGGGGATCAGGGAGCTCAGGCGTCAGGTCAGACGGGGGCTGGAACTTCAGCATCTTCAGAACCGATTTCGTCAGGGTTACCCGAATTGGGATCAAAGATGTCCTATATTGTCCAAAAAGGGGACAATCTAGCTACTATTGCTAAGAAAATCTATGGTGATATGTCCAAATGGAAGGAGATCGCAAATTTTACTGGAATTACCAATCCAAAGTTAATATACCCCGGTGATGTGGTATATTATCAATTAACAGAACAAACGATGGCTTTTGCAACTTCTTATGAATCCGTAACGAGATCAGAAGTTGTTGTGAAGCAGGGTGATACGCTTTCTACAATTGCTAAGAGAGTACTTGGCAGCAGTCAGAACTGGAAAATCATCTGGAGACAGAATGATAATATTGACAATCCGGATTCACTTACAGCCGGCACGGTCATTTATTATGTAGCTTCAGGTGCAACGACATCAAGCATTGACTTGGGAAAAACAAATTTTGTTAAAGTCAGCATTAAAAACAGTGCTAATCAAAAACTATTAACAAGCAATACGGTTGAATCAAATCAAGAAACAACAACAGGAAACCAGTTGGAAACAGTAAACTTTAATGTTGAAAACAGTGCAGCAAGAAATTTTGTCGTAATAACATACGATTATGCACGAGCAATATGATTGTAACTAAAAACATGTAGCCATATTGCACTAGCTCATATCAAAGGATCAATAAATGATCTGATAAACAAGCTGAAGGGATATGAACTGGATGTAAATAAGGCAAAAGAAAGAAAGAAAGAAATTGGAGATAGGCTAAAAGAATGGAAAAACGAAGAAAAATCACTTGCAACCAAATGAATGAAAACCTAAAGGCGTGTAGGTTATCTCTCATTTAAGACGCCAGGCAAGAAGATGTTTCTTGTAAAAGATTCTTTAAGCACCCAAATTTAATATTTTCAGAGGGTTTAACTTCCCGCGAATAAACTGTTTAATTAGTCGCCGGTTAAGTGGTACAAGCGGCTGATTGAAGAGTCCTCAAACATATATTATCGCCTATTCAAATTGTCTATTCAGATATGATTTTGAATAATCAAAGGTATGCGAGAATGAAATTTGTCTCAGAACTGAGGGATATATTTTGTATTTTCTAAAATCGGAATGGTGTAAGGCAAAATGGTTTTGAGATTCCTGCTTGATTTTTTTGGTTTTGACATTTTGACTTTAAGTTTTTATTCTCTTGGCGTAACCGGGGGTGGGATGAGGATAGCCGGCGTTCTCCGGCAAATGTACTGCTGACTTTGGTCGGCTGAACAAATTCGCCTGCGTCAATAGGTGGTGGTTCAATATATCTAACCTGGCTTCAGCCAGAACCCAAAAACTGTCAGCGGTCAGCCATCAGCTGTCAGCTCTTAGGCCAAAAAGCTGATAGCTGATCGCCAATGGTTGTCTCTTTGCCTGCAATTTTCTGTGTAAAATGTGCAGAATTTAACGGCAGAGAGACTAATGTGCCAGTGTTAGTTGTTGAATAACTGATTAGACATGAATATGCATTGCCTAGACTTGATTTATCATGATTACTCAAAAACAAATTTTATGACTATTCTTCATTGACTATGACTATTTCATCTCTGAACAAGATACTGTCTGTATAGGCAGCGTTGTTCTTCAGCATTACTTCATCTATCAACAATGAGTTGCTTATGGATACGCCCTCTGGAATGGGTAATATTTTTGTAATAATGACGTTTGGACCAATTTGTGATGTTTTTGGGATTTTGAGATTCCTTGGGATCATGTTATTTCCTTTTATTGAAGGGTTATTTGTTGATTCAGTTACCAGGGAAACATCGCTTTTGAGTTTTTTTGTTAGAAAGGAGATTCCAAGTCTTTGATCCAGATTCTTGTTGTAATTTTTGACAAAATCCGTAACCGCTCTCAAATATTCATAAGGGGTGCCCATATCGTGCCAGAACCCATCATGTTGGCATGATTTTAATATTAATCCTTTTTGAAGGGCTTCTTTATAAACGTCTGTTATGTGCCAATATCCGGTTTGCGGGGCGAATTTTCTGAATTTCTCGGATACAATATGGATACCGGTGAAGGTATGCATGGTAACTTTGCCTTGGTTGTCATTTGCCGGCATCTGACCTATGCCAACTATTTTATCCCCGTCACAATATACGGGATTTTTGTTGGGTAGCAGGTTTGGTAAAAGCAAAAGCGTGGCATCAGCATCTGCTTCTTGGTGAGCATTGATAAGCTTGTTTAGATCTGCATCTGAGATGATATCCGAATTATAGATTAGAACATCAGCTCCCTTGAAAAAATCAGAAAGAGGGCCAAGCGCTCCTCCGGTACCAAGTAATTCTTTTTCATAAGAAATATTCACATTTGAAATAAGTCCGCAGTCTTTTATATGGGACCTGATTTTTTCAGGTAGATAATGGGAATTTAGAGCAATTTCCGAAATATCTGTATCGTAAATTCTCCAGAACGCCAGATCTAGAAGAGTCGGAAAACAGAATGGGAATAGAGGCTTCGGCAGGTAGAATGTAAGTGGTTTGAGTCTGGTACCCAGACCTGCCGCTAAAATAAAGGCTTTTATCGGGCGCGTCATAATGTATTTCCAATGTATTCGATGATTTTTTTTGATATAAATGGCCACCTGTCATCATACAGATTTGAATCTGTAAGAGTTTCAAGTGCTGGTTTCACATATTTGAGATAATTGCCCTTCTCTTTTTTAATTGTTAAATATCCAAAGCTTCCTATAGCTTTGATTTGTCTTTGCAGCAGCATTGGCTTCCAGTCTTTTTCTATCTGGAAGCCAACCTCTGGACCCACGGTTGCCTTAATATGTGAAATACCTTTTTTAAACAGCCGCATTCGGAAATCATTTTTTAGAGGTATGTATGAATCGAAGCAAAGAGATACAAGATCATATGCTGGATGACCCAGCCGTGCATCTTGAAAATCAATAACAGCAATTTCATTATCTTTGTACATAAGATTTCTCGAATGGTAATCTCTGTGAACAAAATAGTTGGAAAGTTTTTCGAGATGTTCTCCAAGCGAGTTTATTTCAATATCAAAAATTTTTTTTTCTTCATGGCAAAGTTTTTTTTCCATAAGAGGTTCAAGGTAATTGTCTAAAAAGAAATTCAATTCCCATATGAATCTGGCTTTGTCAAAACTTCTTTTTGTCCATACCAGGCCGTCTCTCCTTGGTATTGAGAGAAAATTACTGATAATTTTTATTGCTTTCAAATAAAGTTCCTCAATTTTGAACAATTCATCTTTTTCAAGATTTTTTAGTGCTATTGACTCGAACATATCATCGCCGTAATCTTCAATTACGAGAGATCCTTGTTCAGGAAGGGCCTTAATAGGTTTTGGAACACATACCCCATGCTCCTCTAGGATTTTCCCTACAGTAATCCATTCATATTTGTCGTTCCTTAAGAGATCAATCTCGCTTTTTGAAAGTCTCATCAATACAAAGGTGCTATGGGTTTCGGCGCATCTGATTCGGTAATAACTTCTGTCGGAGCCGTCGCCGGCTAACCAGCAAATTGAGACTGATTTTAGTCCAAGCGCTTTTGCAATCTCATTTTTATCAGGAATCAATTTTGATTGAGCTATGTTTGTTTGTTCTGTTTTTTCCTGCAAATTGGCTTTGTTTGATCTTGACATAAAATAACCCGAGAAAAAAAGTAATTATGAAATGGTAAATATATTTAGACCAGAAAGTTTATTTTTGGCCCACGTCTTATTGACAGCACGTTGCTCTCAGAACTGTAAACCTCACCATCAAGAGTATATGAAAAGGGGTCTTCCCCCCTGATTTCCAGCTCATCACACAGGAAATGAAATTTTCCAATAGATTCACCTTCTTTATTATTAAGCAGGATGAAGGGAAAGTGCCATAGAAGATTTTTGGCGGATGAAGTGATGCTGATGGCCTGCAGTTTGCTTTCAAAATTTTTTAGGTTCATTAAGAGTGGAATATTTAAGGGAAGTTTCGATATGGATGCCACAATAGTGCTAAGTGAATTGTGATGTAGTGCGGCCGTTTGAGGTTTTGGTAAAAAGGTAATAGGTCTCCCTTTTATCAGGCTTTGATAAAGTTGACCGTGGTGGAGCGCTGAAAAGATTATCCTGGCTCCGAGGCAGAAGGCTTCAAAATGGCCCTTCTTGTCACGGTAAAATTCATTTAATATATTGAGACTTGAACCATCAGCATATAAAAAACCCACGTTATTTTCGACGATTATAGAAGTTCTTGTCAAAGTCTTCAGCGAGGTGAATGGATCATTCATTTCCAACAAGCGTTTAAGTTTTTTTTGATAACATCCCCGAATACCCAAATCGTTGGCCAGGACATTCATTGTACCTCCGCCAAGCAGCACAAAGGATGGGAGCTGTGTTTTGTTATAAAATTTGTACGCAGCACTCAAGATTCTGGAAACAGTTCCATCACCGCCATCGATTACTACGATTTTAGGCTTATAGACCAGGTGGTTTTTAATTATTGTTTCCAGCTGGTTAAGGGAATTTGAGACATCCAGAACCGCTTTGGTGTTAACAATGTCGCTCAATTGGTTTATTCTGCCCGGCGTCAGTTTGTTTGCTTTGGAGTTTGGATTTGTTATGATTCTTATATCTGGCATTGAGAAGCCCATATTAAAAAGGTTTATTTGATGGATTACGATAATAATAAATCATTGACAACAATTTCTCCTTTACAGCTTTACCTGCGAGAGATTGCTAAATACCCTTTATTATCTCCGGAAGAGGAACTTGAGGCAGCAGAAAAACATTTTAATGATGGTGATATTTCAGCA
Organism: Oligoflexales bacterium; assembly: GCA_015232735.1. The sequence goes on from JADFZC010000065.1 coordinate 6,063, forward strand.
GCACACAGGCTGGTTACTTCAAATTTGAGGTTAGTGGTTAAAATAGCTAGTGATTTCAAGCAGGCGCAGGTAAATTTTCTAGATCTTATTCAGGAAGGTAATTACGGTCTTATGCAGGCTGTAAAAAAATTTAATCCATATAAAGGAGTTAAATTATCAAGTTATGCGGCGTGGTGGATCAGGGCTTATATTCTAAAGTATATTATGGATAATAAAAGTCAGGTTAAAATTGGTACAACCGCGGCACAAAGAAAACTCTTTTTTAACCTTAAAAAAGAAGCCGACCGCCTTTTGTCAGAATATGATCAGCTTGATACAAAGCTTCTTGCGGAGAGTCTTAATGTTCGGGAGAAAGATGTTATTGAAATGCAGATACGTCTTAACAAGAGTGACGTATCATTGGATGCTCCCAGCTCAAGCGAAGAGGATTCTCCAAGCAGAGGGAGCCTCATAGCTCATCAGGCCGAATCTGTCGAAGAGCAACTTGCCTCATCTCAAATAAAAGAGATTTTCGGAGAACACCTTGAAGAGTTCAGGAAGACGCTTAAAGGAAGGGATCTGGAAATTTTCAATATCAGAATGATAAATGAAAATCCGATTACCCTGCAGGAGCTTGGTGACAGATACGGGATAACTCGAGAGAGGGCGCGTCAGCTTGAAAGCAAAATTTTGGAGAATTTGAAAAAATTTGTAAAAGAAAAAGGGATCATCGATGTTGAGGTTAATTAGTCCCAAGGCGCTTTCAGCGCCTTGGGACGTATCCTGGCAAGCGAAGCTTGCATAGGATCTCTCCCGAGATTTAGACATGTGACAAACAGGCCCCATACCGTTTCATTCATTAGCCATTATTATTAACATCCATCCCCACATCCGTTTCATTCATTAGCCATTATTGTTAGCATCCATCCCCACATCCGTTTCATTCATTAGCCATTATCATTAGCACACATCTCTTTCTCTTTCAGCGCCTTGGGACTCAGCAAGATCGGTCCAAATCCCTGAATCCTTGGTTAATATTATTTTTTAATGCGGATAACCTTGAGAGATTTCGTTGTTTTTTCTCTTCGCGAGTATTTTGGCTGTCACCTGGATCATTATTTTCATCCAATATCAAATCCTTTGGGATCTCCAATAAAAACCTGCTTGGCTTTCGTTCCTGTTTATGATTTCCGGAGTATCTCTCCTTTGCCCTTGACAGGAAAAGATGATCTTTTGCCCTAGTTATTCCAACATAAAAAATCCTGCGTTCTTCCGAGATACTGAATTCTGTCATCGAACTGTTTCTATGTGGCAATAATTCCTCCTCGAGGCCGGCTATAAATACTGATGAGAATTCCAGTCCCTTGGCACCATGTATAGTCATAAGCGAGATAAAATTTCCATTGTCAGGACCATTTTCCTCCTCCTTTTTTTCTTCTTCGGAGAGGCAGATATGATCAATAAAATCAACGATATCAAGGTTATCTTTTTCTTTTAGAAAATCGTTGCAAACTTGTTCCATCCATGAAGGAATTTTTTTGAGCGACTCAACCTTCTTTTCTCGTGAACTTTGGTCTTTAACAGTTCTTTTCAAATCATCTATCAATCCAAATTTTTTAATTATTAATTCACATTGGGTTTTAATATCGGCACCATTTTTTATTTTGGTCAGGGACATTGTCTTTATGGCTTCAACGAAATCGTCCAGTTGACTGACGGTTTTTCCTTTCATATCTAAAAGTTTTCTTTCAATAACTTGGAAAGGGGAAATATTTTGTGAATTTGAAATGACCTCTATTTTTTCGAGTGTTTTAAGACCTATTCCCCGATGAGGCAGATTTATTATTCTCCAAAAAGCCAATCTGTCATTCGGATTAATGCACAATTTTAGGTAAGCGAAAAAATCTTTTATTTCCTTTCTTTCAAAAAATGAAAGCCCGCCAAAAATCCTGTAAGAAAGGCCACATTCCCTAAGTGCCAGTTCAATAGGTTTTGCCTGTGTGTTGGCTCTATACAGTATGGCGATATCTGTCAGTCTTTTGCCAGAGCCAAGCAAGGAAAGGCATTTTCTTGCTATCCATTCCGCTTCGGTGTTTTCATTTGAATGTGCCGACATGACAATTTTTGCACTGCTGTTATGGTTACTCCATAGCGATTTTTCTTTGCGGTTGCTGTTGTTTTTGATTAAGTGATTTGCAGCCTGCAAAATTGTATTTGTACACCGATAATTCTGTTCCAATTTGATAGTTAGAGTATGTGGAAATACTTTTTCAAAACGAAAGAGATTTTCAAATAAGGCTCCCCTCCAGCTGTATATTGATTGATCGTCATCGCCGACTATACAGATATTTTGATGCTTTTTTGCAAGAAGTTCCAATATGGTTAGTTGGGAAAAATTTGTGTCCTGAAATTCGTCGACAAGAAAATGAGTCAGTTTTTTCTCAAGCTCTTCTCGGATAGATTTATGTTCCTTTAGAACTATTACCGTTTTAAAGATGCAATCATCATAATCGACCACACGGTTTAATTTTAGCTGCCGCTCATAAAGTTCGTATATTTCCGAGAGACTTGCATTGTCTGAATCCATAATTCCATTGCTATTATTATGCCCATTTTTAAAATCCACACTTGAAACAAGATTGTTTTTTGCGTTGCTGATTCTCGAGAGAACTTCTTCCGGTTTGAGATATCCGTTCCATTTTGTCTCTTCCAGTGCTTTTCTAACAAGGTCGATTTGATCCGATGTCGTAGCGATAGTGAAATTCTTATGGAGTCCGCAGTACTCGTAATACTTTCTTAAAATGGAAAGACAAAAACTGTGAAAGGTACCGATGTTCAGAACATTTGCTGAAGCTCCTGCTATCAACTTGACGCGTTCTTTCATTTCCCGGGCTGCTTTCCTGGTAAAAGTCAGGGCGACTATATTTGAAGGGGAAATTCCAGATTCGATCAAGTTTGCTATTCTATAGGATATTACCCTGGTCTTTCCGGTACCGGCTCCGGCAAGGATCATGATTGAACCATTAATGGTTGTTACAGCATAACGCTGCGGTGGGTTAAGTGCTGTCAAGTCTATCATCAAAAGTGACCTTTCAAAGCAATATAGTTAGTCGCTGGCGCGAAATGCGCCAGCGACGTATCCTGAAGAACATAGCGAGTATAGGATCTCCCCGAAATTTCAGCATATTTCAAACAGATCCTAAGCAAGCTTTGCTTGCCAGGATACGTCCTAAGGCGCTGCCTGAAATTTCAGCATATTTCAAACAGATCCTAAGCAAGCTTTGCTTGCCAGGATACG